>JAFSXN010000084.1 GCA_017444015.1 Lachnospiraceae bacterium
ATTATATCGTTCCTGTTAAAGTTACTGTTGTCCATAATAGCTTTGCAACACGCACATAATATTTGGCGAGTTCCTCCTTTACAAGCTATTATACACCACAGAAATCATATGGTAAATACCCTAAATTTATTAGTACACCCTCTGTTTACGCCGTCATAGTCCGTAAGAAATACCGTCCCGTCCGCGTCCGAGCGGATCTTTGAGACTACCTCCGCGTAAGGCGCATCCGGAAGATCCATAACGCCGATAGGTGTGTCCTCAAAGCGGTAGGCTTCATTGGGGTGTACAATCATTCCAAGGTTCTGATCTACGAGAAACGCATAGCTGTCGGGCGCGACCTCCGCCCCGCTTATGATATCCACCAACACATCCACAAAGATATCCGCAGCAAGTACACCCTGCAGTGTATTCTCTTTGTAAACGCCTTTGGAGATCGTTATGACCGGCTTTTTCGAGTCCGTATCCATATACGGCGAGGAATAATACAGCTCCCCTGTTCCCGCGGCTACGGTAAACCACTCCCTGTCATGAACATAGTCCACAGAGCCGTCCGGTAGAAAATCCGACGCACAGGCCATGGTATTATCCGGGTAGGTAAAATAGATGTCGTAGATTACAGCCTCCCGGTTTAACTGTTCCAGGCACCCCGCAAGAAAACTGTGGAACGCTTCATAATCTTCCTTATAGATCCCGCTTGCGCTGATATCCGCCGCCAGGGTGTCGATGAGTGTAGCGTTGGAATTGATCCAGGCGGTAAGTTCCTGCGCGTACCGGTCTGCAACAACCCCATAGTTGTCCTCCATCTGGGCGGACAGGCTGTCCCTTGCTCTCTGATAGGTGATCAGAAAAAGCAGGCCGGTACTGATCAGTACGACAAGTACAAGCATCGTCGTCATTTTCAAACGCATACTTTTCATAGCCGCTGTTTTTACTCCTCGTTTTTAACGCTTCCCATCTCCTGTTCCAGACAGTCAGCCCTCCGGAAGAAACTCAAAGATCCCTTCCTCTTCCTCCTGCCCCTGTGTCCCTGGTTCCTCTGACGATCTATTCCGCGGCTCTTCCTCGCCCAGGTCGTCTCGGATCGCTTCCACTAAGGAAACATAGCTCTTTACAAACTCTCCATGCCTGCCGTTAAGAACTGCTTCTTCTCCCAAATCCGCCGCAGCCTGCAGCTCTTTCGCCGTTTCCGAAAAGGAAACCGCACCGATCATACGCGAGGTACCCTTTAAAGCATGGACGATAATCGCGTAGTTCTTCCAATCCTTCCGCTCATAAAACTTTCCAAGGTCGTGTATTTTCTCTTCCGCCTCCTGTACAAATCCCGAAAGAAGTGTCCGATAAAATTCCTCATCATTCTGACAGTACACAAGTCCTGCCTTTGTATCTATGCCTGCCTCGTCCAAATTAACATGATCCTTTAAAACGATCTCTTCCACTGTCGAAGGTGACATCCTGCCCTGCGGCAGATACCTCATCAACAGCTTTTGCAGCTCGCCTGAATCGATGGGCTTGGAAAGATAATCCGCAAACCCCTGCGCCAGGTATCGTTCCCTTGCCCCGGAAACCGCATCCGCGGTCAGACAGATCACGGGGGTAAGACGGTTCGCTCCGCCCTCCTGCTCTCTGATCCGGTGCATCGCCTCGGTTCCGTCCATTGCAGGCATCCTCTGATCCATTAAAATCAGGTCGTAGGGGATCGTTTTTGTAAGGTCAAGAGCTTCTTTACCGCTTGTCGCAAGGTCGATCTCCATTCCGGTATTTTTTAAGAGCCCTGCGGCTACCGTCAGATTCATCCGCGTATCATCAACAATCAGAATATGCGCTCCGAAAGCGGAGAAATCCTCCTTCTTCGCATGCGCTTTCCGCATGCTTTTTTCAAATTTCTCCCGGAAATTTCCTACCGGCTCCAAAGATATGACTGTCTGAGGGATAATAACCGTAAAAACGGAGCCTTCTCCGTATTCGCTCGAAACAAAGATTTTCCCCTCCATAAGCTCTAACAGGCTCTTTGTAATGGCAAGCCCCAGCCCGGTCCCCTCCACCGTACTGTTGCGATCGAGATCCATGCGCTCAAACTTGTTATACAGCTTGCCCATATCTTCCTTCTGGATGCCGATCCCTGTATCCCTGACGCGGATCACCAGATCCATCTCATGGTCTTTACGTCTTTCTCCCTGCCCGCTTTCCACCGTCAGGTACACGCCGCCCTTATCGGTATACTTGACCGCGTTATTCAGCAGATTGGTGATGATCTGTCTTACACGTATCTCATCCCCGAAGAGAACATTAGGTAGGGTTTCATCCACCTCTACCTGAAAGCTCAGCTCCTTTTCCTTCGCCTTGAAGACAAACATATTGCTGATATCGTTCAGAACGGAGCTCAGCTCATAACTTGCGGAGTGTATCTCCATCTTTCCGCTCTCGATCTTGGAAAAATCCAGGATATCGTTGATGATCGCAAGCAGACTGTTTCCCGCACTGTCGATATCCCCGGCATAGTTACAGATATCGCTGAAGACCCTTCGAATCTCCTCCCTCTCCTTTGGCAGCAGATCCTTGGCCTTAAGGCTTTCCCGTAAAATGATCTCGTTCATTCCGAGAACCGCGTTGATCGGTGTGCGGATCTCGTGGGACATATTTGCGAGAAAGTCGCTTTTTGCGGCGTTCGCCCGTTCCGCGGCCTCCCCCGCTTCTCTGAGTACTTCGCTCTCCACTACCTTCTGCTCAAAGTTGACCAAAAGGATAATCGCTATGGCAAAGGCCACGATAATCAGGGAGCTGATAAAGAGCACTACGGGAATAACATCAAACACACTGGTTTCCGAAAGCCCTTCGGTTCCGGCGACTAACGTATTCCGGATCCAGATCCCAAGTAACAGCCCGCCGAAGCAGCAGACCACCACCACTGTCAAATAAACCGCCCGAAGCTGTCTTCCGCGGACCCCGAGCTCATCCGGGATCAGTCCGCTGTCATGTCTGTTTTTATAGCACGCCGCCCAGACCAGGAACAGAAGATCCAGAGAATTAAGAAAGGAGCAGTAATAATATAGATTTAAAAGCTCAGAGGGCCAGCCGAAGCAGGATGCGGTCCACATCCCGAACTCAGAGCAGGCATACAGAACACCCGCAAGGCTTAGCAGGGGGAGTTCTTTGACGTGGTCTCTGTTTTTAGCGTACCAGCATAAGCCCTGTACCGAAAATGCAGCGATGGCGGTAACCACCGTTACCTGATACACGTTATTGAATACACCTCCGTAGGGAAGATACAGCGTCAGCTGATAAAGATTTAACGGAATCGGAAGGAGCATGAGAGGATGAAAGAAACGACGTTCCTCTGACGTTTTTTCCTGCAGAATAAAGATCAGAAGCATCACATATCCGATGTTCCAGCCCAGATAGGACAGAAAATCCGATACATTCGGCCAGTCCCCCATAATAAGCAGGTAAGACGTCCAGTAATAGGTACTGACCAGCGAACAGAGAAAAAAGGCGATCAGAAACACAAAGCTTCTTTTTCTGTACTTTATATATTGGAACAGGCAGATCACCTGCAGCACGATAATAACAGACAGCTGCAGGATATTTTCCAGATAGTCCATAATCATTTCTTTTCGCCCTCATCCGATTCCTTCATCGTATAATCCGGATCGGCAGCCATCATATCCAACATAATATCCGCGAATACCGGATCAAACTGCGTACCCTTTCCCTTTTCCAGCTCCGCTCTGACAACCTCCTTCGGAAGGATGTCGCGGTAGCTGCGGCGGCTGGTCATAGCGTCGTAGGAATCCGCTACCGCAATGATTCTCGCCTCCTCCGGGATATCTCCTCCCGAAAGTCCATCCGGATAACCGGTCCCGTCGATCCGTTCATGGTGCCATCTGGCGCCGGCGGAGAGCTTTGGCATCTCGGTAAGCTTTCCGAGAATCTTACCTCCCACCACCGGATGTACCTTGATCTGCGCGAACTCTTCCTCCGTAAGCCTGTCCGGCTTATTGATGACGGAATCCGGTACGCCGATCTTTCCGACATCGTGCAGAAGCCCCATAAGATAAATATCATCCTGCTGCTTTTTAGAGTAGCCGTATCGTTTCGCGATCTCTCTGGCGTAATACGCGACCCTGCCGGAATGACCGCTGGTATAGGTATCTTTGGCATCGATGGTTTCCGCTAACGTCTGTACAACGTGCAGGGAGAATTTCTCATTTTCCCGGGTCTTCTGCTCTACCTCATCCGCCAGGGACCTCTGCAGCCGAACTAACTCCAGGGTATGGCGCACACGAAGGATCAGAACATCCGGAACAAAGGGCTTGCGGATAAAATCCATGGCTCCAAGCTGCAACCCCTGTATTTCCAGATCCTCGCTGTCATCCGCGGTCAGAAAGATCACAGGGATCTCCTCCCCGGGCGTCATCACAGCCTGCAGCCGCTCCATGGTTTCAAAGCCGTCCATCCCCGGCATCCTTATGTCCAAAAGGATCAGATCCGGTGTGTTTGTCTTCAGATAATCAAGCAGCAGCTCTCCCGATTTCAGAGCCGTTACGCGCATATTCTGCTTGCTCAGGATATGCCCGGCAGCCTTTAAATTTGCCACATCATCATCCACAACGATTATCCAGTCTGCCATTTAAAACGTTACCTCCTGTCTCCTACGTCATGTTTTATCTCTTCTACTACTGCCCGGATCTGGCGGATCAGCTCTTCGTGATTTTTTCTTGCAAACGCCGGATCCTTCGTCTCCTTATGGGACAGTTCGACCTCTCTCGCAAGCTCGGAAAGCGCTGTCGCCCCGATCATTTTCGAGGAAGACTTTACAGCGTGGGAATATGTCTCATATTTGTCCCAGTTTTCTTCCTCATAGGCTTCCAAAAGCTTCTGATCGAAGTTTTCTCTGACGTAAGAGCCCAGCGCGTCTCTGTATATATCCTCATCCCCGCTAAAAAATTCCAGGGCGCTGTTTTTATCAAGCAGAGGCTCTATAGGTTCCTCCGGCGTGGTCTCTTCCGCCACCTTGACCGCTTTCTCAGCCGTAGCCGGTTCTCCTGCGTCTGTTCTCCTTTTGATCAGCTCCGCCGGAAGATATTTGTAAAACAGCTGCTCTAACTGCTTCGGATTGATGGGCTTGCTCAGATAATCCGTAAAGCCGTGGTCGGTATACATCTTCCGCGAGCCGGTAATCGCGTTTGCGGTCAGGGCAATGACCGGCGTAGAGGAAAGATCAATCGCCTTATCGGAATGGATACACTCCAGAGTTTCAATCCCGTCCATCTCCGGCATCATATGATCCAGAAAGACGATATCGTACCGGACGGCGTGCATCTTTTCGATTGCCTCGGCTCCGCTTAAGGCCGTATCGATATGGATCCCTGTGTTTTTCAGCAGCCCCTTGATCACGGCAAGGTTTAACTCGATATCATCGACAACCAGGATACGCGCCTCAGGGGCTTCGAATCCCTCATTGTACACCTCAACGCTGCGGTGATAGCTGTTTCGAAGCTTTTCAAAGTCGCCGATGGGCGCAGGATTTACGATTCCCTGGTCGAGATCAAAATAAAAATCGGACCCCAGCCCATACACACTGGTCAGCTCCAGACTGCTCCCCATAAGCTCTATATATTTATGTGTAATCGGAAGCCCCAGACCGGTTCCTTCGATCCCTCTGGTATGCTTCTCATCAAGTCTCTGGAAGGATTCCCACAGATGGGCCCTGTCCTCCTCTCTGATCCCCCTGCCGGTATCCTTTACAGAAATGTGCAGACGAACAGTAGAGGTATCTATGGACAGGCAGTGGATGGAAAAGGTAACGCTGCCTTTATCGGTATATTTTACCGCATTTGTTAAAAGATTCGTAAAGACCTCTCTAAGGCGGATATCATCGCCGTAGAGCCTTACCGGAAGACGGCTGTCAATGTCGTGGCGGATCGAAAGCTTCTTCTCCTTTGCACGGAACTCGATCATATCGAACATATCGTTCAAGAGAGCCGCCATGTCATATTCCACCGGTACGATCTCAAGTCTGCCGGATTCAATCCTTGAAAAATCAAGAATCTCATTGATGAGAGCAAGGAGGGTCTGCCCGCTGCTTTTGATATTCGCCGCGTATTCCTTCGTCCAGGCTTCCCCGCTCTCCCGTAAGATCATCTCGTCAAACCCCAGGATCGCGTTGATCGGCGTACGGATTTCATGGGACATATTGGCAAGAAAAACGCTCTTGGCCTTATTGGCCGAATCCGCGATCTCAATCTGGTTTTTAAGGGAGGTAGACATCGCCGCCAGCGCATGTGAAAGGATCCCGATCTCATCGGCGCTGTCCGTATCCATAATATCGCTGTAATCGCCCTCCTCGTAGTGCTTGGCAACCTCAGTCATCCACTTTAAGGGCGCTGTAACCGTCCGGATCCAGGAAAGACATACCACAATCGCAAGAACGAGGATCAGGGTCGAAACGATTAGCAGCTGGCGGGTCAGGGTTTTCTGCGGAACATTGATTTCATCCACCGGAGCATTCAGTCCGAGGATCATATCGTTGCGGAGCCTTTTCATAAGGATCTTCCGCCGAATCCCGTCGATCCCAACAAGAGTACGGACCTCATCCACCGGGTTATTTAAGACACTATTGATAAAGGGCATAAGGTTATCTGTCAGATCCTTGCTCCGCACGCCCTCCGGATAGTCAAAATGGAAAATGATATCCCCTTGTTTGGAGACCAAATAGGCGCGTCCGCTCTCGTAAAGATTGATATCCTCGACAAAGTTCCGAAGGAGACTCAGATCAATATCCATTCCGATCACGCCTACGGTATGTCCCTCATGATAATAGGGAATAATATAGGAAATCATATCGATCCCGAGATTTTGGTTGAAATACGGATCCATCCAGAGAGGCTGCCCGGTTTCTACCGGAATATAGTACCAGCCTACATGCTCCAGATCATCCTTTTCATACAGGCTCATATCGGTAGGCTCGGCATAATTCCAGGTACCGTCCTCGATATTGATCGTATACCAGAAGCCCTCTGTCGCTCCATACTCGTCCGGATTATACCGAAGATACACAGACACGGCTCCGTCCGTCTGTTCGGTGATGCTTTTTCCAAGCTCCGCCACATCGTAGTTGAACCGCCTGCGCTCCTCCTCGTCGGTCAGAAAGTTCTTGTAGGTCTCGGCGCGTTTTTCCGCATAGTTGTAGATCGTACCGACTGACTGCTCTACCGAGCTTAAGATCGCGTTCAGATCCCTTGCGCTCTGATCGAGGGTCAGGCTCAGAATACGGTCCGAATCCTCATCCAGTATCCGGTTCGTCCGCCTAATCGCCGTAAAGCCCAGGGCAAGCGTAACTACGATCATAATAAAGGTTATGATAACTACGATTTTCGTACGTATGGATTTCATGATCAAACCCCATACCCGCCCGGTCGTCCGGACAGATGCAAAACCTCTCTTATTGTCTCATGCCCTGATTTAATCCGTAAATTTCACAGCAGTCCCATAAGCCATGATCTCTGCCGCGCCCTGCATGACAGAAGCGGAGGAATATCTGACTCCCACGATCGCATTCGCTCCCATGGATTCCGCTTCCCGAATCATTCGCTCCGTCGCCATCGCCCTGGCCTTGTCCATCATTTCATTATACTTCGTAAGCTCGCCTCCTACGATGGTCTTAAGACCTGCGCCGATATCCTTTAACGCGTTAACCGTCTGTACGGTACTTCCCTTAACGATACCGATGATTTCATAATTCCTTCCGATATTCTCTGTTGTCGATACAACCATAAGACACCTCCAATATATTTTGCCCTCAGAACCGGATAAAAATCTACAATTCTGTTCTCTAATCCGGATTATATCAGATTACCTCTGTATGTACAAATAGAAATACAACCCGATACTCTTTCTTCTTTTCCGTTCCCTGTATGGCAAGGATACTTGATGCGTTAGTTAAGAACTTCCCCGACCACTATCGGCTCATAGGCGAGACAGACATCGACAAGACCTGCGAAATGCCGAAATCTTTCATTAGTTATCGTAAGCCGAGACGGTTATCGGACGAGCAGAGAGAGGCGGCAAGGTCGAGGGCGGGAGCGTTGCGTGACAGGTAGTCTATGACGATGAGTTATGTTAACGATTTTCGTTGAGGTTTTGGGAGATAAGACTGAACTGATTTATGAGCTTGTTAACGATACAGACAATGAAGTTACACTCTTTACCAGGCCACGCAGGTTTGGGAAAACGCTCATGATGAGTATGATTGAGAATTTCTTCAGCATACGGAAGAATAGCGAGGGTATATTTGAAGGGCTTGCCATAACAGAACATAAAGATTTGTAAAACGCACTGATTTTGATGTTGCCGGCAAATTTGAAAAACTGCTGAATCATGAAACGATTGTACAGACGATATCCGATGAATTGACTTATGATACCCTTCATTCCACGGAAGATAATCTTTGGAGTGTCCTTTTGATGACCGGCTATATAACAAAGGATGACCCTGATGAAGATGGAGATACGGTTTCTCTGAGGATACCCAATAAAGAGAACGGTCTTGGAAGACCTGATATACTGCTGAAAGACAGAAAAAATCGAAGAGCCATTATTGTGGAATCTAAAAAGTCTAAAAAGAAAGCCGATCTGAATAAAGATTGTGACAAAGCCTTAAAGCAGATTGTAGATGAAATGTATGCTGAAGGGCTCAATGGTTATGAACAGATAATCTGCTATGGAGTAGCATTTTTTCAGAAACAGGCGAAGGTGAAGCTACTGACTATGGAATAGACTCTTCAAGTCTTCCGGTTCCTCTTGTTCTCATACATCAGCTGATCCGAGCGGCGTACGGTGTCGTTTAAGCTGCGGTCGGTTTCGGGATCGTATTCGGCGATTCCAAGAGCGACGTGGACCTGCTCCCAGCGGTTCTTTGTAGACGAGCAGATCTCCTTCTGCGCCTCCTCGAAGCGGCGGATCAGCTCCTCCCTGTTCTGATAATCCTCTCCCATCAGGATCATAATAAACTCATCACCGCCAATTCTATACTCGCGAACGCAATTAATTGCCGTTTTTGATAAAGCAAACGTACTGGAATTGCGTTCGCGAGTATAATTGTCGAACCCGCCCTTGTTGCGGACATGGGTCAGAGCGTCCTCAAAGACCTGTTTATTCAGAGCATGGATCAGGCGCTCCTCCTCGATCGCCTTCCGCTCGGCACGGATGCTTCGGATCAGAAGAACTAAGATCAAGATCGGAGCGGTCTTTGCTTACCGCGAAAAAGAAATCCGAGGAGCCGATCTTCCAGACAGGAACAAGGGTTGCGGGATTTGTATAGATATCCAGGGTAACAAAGGCATCCAGTTCACTGTCAAGCTTATACTCGCGAACGCAATTAATTGCCGTTTCTGATAACGCAAACGTACTGAAATTGCGTTTGCGAGTCCGATTAATCGGCACCGAAAAGCGTTAACCAGTATAAGCAGCGATTCCTCCTCCGGACCCGAAAATTCTACAAGCTCCGCCGTAACCCCGTGCTCCTTCTCCCAGTTCAGAAAAAGCTCGCTCTGAATACTCCCTTTGGCGACGCCGATCCGCTTTCCGTTTAAGGAGGTATAGTCCTCGGAGACGATCTCCGTATTTTCGGGGGATACAAAGACATAGTAAGCCTCCGTCCCCATCGGCAGATAGGAATACTGGATTTCCTTTGCCCGCTCCTCTGAATAGGATATGTTCCCCATCAGGTCGATCTCGCCATCCTTTAACATCTGGAACAGCTCGGACCAGCTGCCCTCGACATACTCATAGCTCCAGCCGGTATAGGCCGCGACCTTCTGCTGGAATTCATAGGTATAGCCCGAGCGCCTACCATATTCGTCAATGATACAGTAGGGAGCCTCATGCCAGCCGATCCGTACCGTTTTCGTTTCCGCTTCTTCGCTGCCCTGTACCGTAACGACAAAAGGCCGGCAGAAAACGCCGGCAACAACCATAAAGATAATTAAGGAAATTATTTTTATTCGATTCTTCATCAGACCTCTTCTTTTACCGTAAAGTCGATCGCCTCATCCGCGGGAATCGGCTTACTGAAGAAGTACCCCTGAATCGTATCCGCCTTAAATTCCCTGAGGCGCTTAAACTGCCAGTCCTCCTCCACACCCTCGATGATCATCTCCTTATCGAGACCGTGCATCAGCTGTATGATATCCCGGATAAACTGATCCTTGCCGTCTACCAGATAGTTATCTACCAGGGACTTATCCAGCTTGATGACATCCACCGGTATATAGGTCAGATAACCGAAGGAAGAATACCCCGTTCCAAAATCATCCATCAGAAGCCGGATCCCCATCTCCTTGAACCGGTTGAAGAGGTTTGCGGACTGAGTGGTCTGATCGAGGAAGAGGCCCTCCGTCAGCTCGATCTCAATATACTTCGTCGAAATATCATATTTCTCAAGCAGCTCCTCAACGAAATTCACATAGCCGATATCGTTGATCTGATTGCTGGAAAAGTTGATGGAAACCGGATGCAGCTCCTTTCCCTCGTCCCGCCAGGCGGCAAGCTGCTTAATTACAAGCTCCGTTGTAATCCGGCCGATTCTCCAGATCCAGCCGTTCTCCTCGGCCACCGGAATAAACTTCCCGGGATACATCCCCGGCTCCTTCATACGAACCAGAGCCTCGTACCCGCTTACCTTAAGGGTCTGGGAATCGATCTGGGGCTGATAGAGCATAAAGAAGCCGTCGTTCTCAAAGGCCTCTAAGAGCTTTTCCTTGATTACGCTCTCTTCCCGAAGCTTTGCCTTCATCTCGTCCGCAAACAGGAAGGCGCCGTTCCCTCCTCTGGACTTCGCCTCGTACATGGCGTTTTCAGCGTTTAAGATATGCTGATCCGTCGTCGTAACGCCGTCGGAATTGGAAATACCAAGACTTGCGGCCATGGAAATCTCTCCGACGCCAACGGGAATCGTTGTCGAAAAGATTTTCAGCAGCTCCTCAACGATATCGTCCCCGACCTCAACGTGCCTGTCCGGCACCATAAACAGAAATTCATCGCCGCCGTACCTGGCAAGGAACCACCCGTGCTTTTCTGCGGCCTCCTTCAGAAGATTAGCGATAAACCGGAGAACATCGTCCGTGGCCTTATGTCCGTAGCTCTCGTTTACTCCCTTAAAACCGTCGATATCCGCCATCAGAATCGAATAGGTATCCTCCGGCTTCAGATCCGCCCGAAGGTGCTCTCCCGCGGCTCTTCGATTCAATATCCCCATCAGATCGTCATGCTCTGCCCGATAGGTCATTTCCTCGTGGGATTTGGCAAGACTCTCCTGCGACTTCTTAAGCTCCTCGCTGATCCTCCTTGCCCTGGATAACGAGATCTGCGCAGAGAAGACCAAAAGCACCAGGGCGATCCCGATCAGGACTACCGGTGGAAGGATCTCCCCGTAATATTCGATAAAGCTCTCCGGGCGGTTATAGATCTCAGCGCCCTCCGGGATCAGAGACAGATCCAGCTGATACTTCGTAAGCATATTGTAGTCGTAGGCAGACTTGCCGGGGCTGTGCATTTCCAGGGGCATATCCTCGACATCCCGTCTCCCTTCGAGGATATCCACAACCCTCTGGGCCGCCTGTCGGCACTGCTCGGTAAAGTCGAGGTAGGAGCCCCCGATCACGCCGGTATTCTCCGCTCCCTCATAATTTCGAAAGATTGGAACATTCGCTTCATTTACAACGGTATGGGTACGATCCAAAAGGGAATAGGTATTTCCGGAAATGTCGGAGTAACAGGTCATATAGAAAAGGATCCCGTCCTCGGGTATATTGTTCAGAGCCCGCTTCAGCTCGGTCAACGTCATCAGAGAGGTATTAATATCGGTAAAGGTATAGCTCGGGTAGTTTCCCGCAAAATCATAAAAGGTCTTGGCATCGGCAGCTCCCGCCGCGGACAGGTCATGCAGCCCTACGATCGTTCTCGAATCGGGAAAGAGCGCCATCGCCGTCTCCAACGTATCGTAGAAATAATCCGTTTCATAAAAACCCGTCACAAGCGGAGTCCCGTCCGCTCTCTGCGCCAGCGCCTGATCATTGATCCCGAAGAAAACGATCGGTATGCCGGAAAACAGGTCATTCTGATATTGAAGCGCAAATTGCAGCGCGTCGTCGTCTCCGACCAGCATGGCCTCGTACTGCCGCCTGTCGGTCATATGCGCCTTCATGTACTCATAGAAGATCTGACGGTCCAGGACCGTACTGAAATTCTTTGCGTCCATAAAGACCACATCATATTCGATACCGTTGGGATAGAGGACCTCTTCGATCCCCGCGACCTGAGAATCATAGGTGAAATACAGGGGCGTATAGGAACACAAAAAGAGAACCCGATGCGAAACCTCCGCCGGGGCCTCTACGGATATCTCCTTCTCCGCAAGACTGTTATTGAAGATCCGAATAATCAGGAAGACAGCAGAAATTAGACAAATTATACTGACTCCGATGATGATTGCGCGGACGCGACCTAGGATCCGTTCCTGCTTCACTGTAGTTCCTCCAAGGAGCCATGGGGTCTCCTTAGCGTTTCCTGCAACTAACCTTTATGTAAACCACAGAAAATTATACTTCATCGGAGAAATGTTTTCAATGATAAATTTTAGATTTTAAACGCTCTTCAAAGTCCCCGGGCGGCAGAGGTCTGTCGTAATAATAGCCCTGGATCACATAGCAGCCCACGCTGTTGATCAAAGCCAGTTGGTCGTCCCGCTCGACACCCTCGCAGAGAATATCCATCCCCAGCTCCTCGGCCATATGGATGATATTTCTTAAGATGATCTCGTCCTTCCAGGAAAAGTCGTCGGTATTTACAAAGGACCGGTCGAGCTTTAAAGTATGGACCTGAAAATCCCTGAGGGTCGAAAGAGAGGAATAGCCGCTTCCGAAGTCATCAATGGCGGTCATGATCCCCTTCCGGTAGAGCTTGCTGATAAAGCCGGACAAAACGCCCTGCTCCTCTGTATCGACTGTCTCGGTCAACTCAACCTCGATCAGGCTCTTGTCGATCCCCGATTCCTCAACGATCTTATTGATATTATCCGCGAGTTTGCTATCCTTCAGATCCTTTCTGGAGAAATTGACCGAAACGGTCACCGGTTCGATTCCCTGAAGGATCCAGCTCTGGATATCCCTGCAGGCGCGTTTTAAGACATAATAGTCAAGCGCCAGACACTCTCCTGTCCCTTCCAGAGCAGGAATGAAAACCCCCGGAGAGATCATCTTCCCGTCATGGAACCAGCGCACCAGACCCTCCGCGCCTACCAGCGTTTTGTTCCTGGAATCCACCTTGGGCTGATAGTAGACGACGAATTCTTCTTTCCTAAGTCCCTCGGAGAAAAACTTCATAACCGAGCGCTGTTCATTCAGCTGATTGATCAGGCGGTCGTTAGCGTAGGCGATCCGCTGATGGATCACGTTCTTGGCCTGATTCAGAGCGATGGAGGGACGGCTTACGACTTCTCCCGGGTCGGCGACATCCGACTGGATATCCCAGATGCCGATGGTCGAGGACAGATGCAGTTCTTCATGCTCCTCCGAATCTAGGAAGATCTTGATATCCGAAAGCAGCTCGATAAAATCCTTCTGGCGCTTCTTTAAGATCAGAGCCATAAAGTTATCGCCGCCAAGATGCCCGGCCGCCTCATCCTTTGTAATAAAATCCCGGATGATCTCGGCATAGTCCCGTAAAACCTCGTCGCCCCGCTCTCTTCCGAAATGCCGGTTGATCTCGCCAAAATCCTTCAGATTAAAGTAGAACGCCGTATAATTCTTTAACGGGATATCGCGCTTCATCAGCTCCGTCACATCCCTTAAATACCCCGATGCGTTCGGGAGGATCTCAGTACTTCCTGCCTTCCCTTTCTTTTCGGACTCCTGTGTAAGATGCAGAAGCTCCAGATAGAGCAGGCACTCCGTAGCAAAGACCTCCAGATCCTCGCGCTCATACCGGGAGATAGCTCCCGTTTCGGAATAGATATAGAAAACGACATTCCGCTTCTGATTCAGCTTAAACGAAAAATTGAGCGGTTCGCCCGCCGGCACGCCGCCCTCCTTTTCATAGAGAATGATATCCTTTTTTTCACCCTCGATCTTAAAGTTTCCTAAAAGCTCCGCCTCGATCCCGCAGACCCCGTAAAACGAAGCAACGATCTCAAGGCCATGCCGCAGTCTGTCGACCGAAAGCGGCTCTCCCGCGATCCTTCGCAGGAACTCAAGATGGAGGTTGTCAGTTTCCTGCGTCATCTGATGTCTCATCCTCTTTCAGATAATAATTCATCCAGTTCTTCGCAAGGTTGATCCACTCGGTACAGTTCTCCTCTAACCTCGACCCGTCGTCCTGTCTCGTTTTCCAGTCGGCAAGACTCAACCCATGCTCTCCCTTTTCAAAGATATGGCACTCCACCGGGATATGCTTTTCCATCAGGGCATTGACCCAAAGCAGCGTATTCTGGACGGGAACCATTTCATCCTCACAGGTATGCCAGATAAAAGTCCTGGGAACGCTTTCGGAAACCTGATGCTCAAGGCTCAGCCTGTTCCACAGCTCCTTGTTTGATTTCTGGGAGCCTAAGAGATTCTCAAAGGACTCATAATGGGCATACTCTCCCGAAGTAATCACCGGATAGCCAAGGATCAGACCGTCAGGTCTCAGGACCTCCTTCTCGACCCCAAGCCTCGTCGCGACAAAGCTCTCCTCCCAGAAGCAGGCGTAGCTTGCCGCAAGATGTCCTCCCGCGGAAAAGCCAAGGAGAACAATCTTGTTGGGATCCACGTGCCACTTTCTCGCGTTTTTTCGGATATGATTCAACGAACTCCCTACCTCAAGCAGCGCCTCCGGATACTCCGCCGGAGCCACCGAATACCGTAAGACCGCGGCATGAAAGCCCATTGCCATAAACTGTAAGGCGACCGGATCCGCCTCTCTGTCCGACGTAAAGCTGTAGCCTCCGCCCGGGCAGATCACAACGATCGGCCGGTCATTGACGAACAGCTCATCCGACGCGTCCTGGATATAGGTACAGAGCCTGACCTGATTCTGCGCGCCGTCAGCGGCGATATCCCTGATCTCTATTCTCATTCTTTTTCTCCTCGAATTCTAATCTCCGTGCCTCATTTATTGATAGGAAACGAATTTATTCGTTTCCTATTGCGCCGATTGCGGAGCGCTGAAAGCGCCTTCCAAACCGCAATCGTGCGCATCAATACGTATCGTAAACGAATTTATTTAATTCGTTTACGATACCGGCTTCAGCTTCTTAACGTCCTTCCTGATCGTCTCCTCGAGGGAACAGAGCTTATCCGCGATACACACAAGCACCGCCTCCCTGCACCTTGGGATATGCGTTAACGTCAACGGCCACATATGGCTTTTGATGATATTCTGCTCCCGCTTCGTCAGACCGAAATCCTTCTTCGCGTTTGTCAGAGCGATGTGGGGATGGTGGTAACCATGCAGCTTGTCCCCGTGATCATGCCAGTCATAGAGAAAATAGTCGTGTAGCATCGCGCCCTTTAACATTTCCTTTTCGTTGACGCGGATATGCAGCCTCCTGGCTAACTTCCGGCTCTTTCTCGCCACCCTCAGACAATGGGTATAGGTCGAGATATTCCCGTGCTGGGTATACTCCTTTAATTTCCGGTAGCGTTCATCCTCCTGAAGCCTTCGGACCTCCTCGGAAAACTCTCTGTTTTCCAGTTTAATATAGCGCATCCATACTCCTAAACCGACGCATTTAATCTCCGTAAGAGCGGGTACAGCGCCGTAGATAACACGACACCTATAATCCCCTGGATCAGATTGAAGGGTACTCCCGCCAAAGCCCCCGCAAACGAAACGGAAAGCCCTCCCGCTCCTTTTAGTACCACAAGCCCTTCATACAGGAAATAGCCCGCCGTCATCACCAACTCGCTTATTATACCAGAAAAAATCATGTTCGGCACCATAAATTTTCCGATGGGCGCGCCCGTCCGGTTATTACGGGAATCTAAAAGAGCAAACAGCTTTGCCGCCGTAAACGCGCAGAGCGCCTTGATCACAAGCGTCGCCGGGGCATAGATCACATAGCCGGAGATCAGGTCAGCGATCCCTGCGCCAAGCCCGGCCGCAAGAGCCCCGTACACAGGTCCTAAAAAGAGCCCGGACAGCAGCACGATCCCATCGCCAGGGTTCACATACCCGGTTCCCGGGATCGGGATCTGGATCACGAGGGTCGCGAGCGCGGTCAACGCCGCAAACAGTGCGGTTCTTGTAATAATAGCGGTTTTGTTATCGTTCATCATCTGACAGCCTTCCTCTTCTCTAGTTTACCTATCGACATAATAGGTTTTATGTATCATACTCTGAAGAAAGGCGATTGTCAACCAGATTTCTTTCCCGGTTGACATCATTCCCCCTGCCTGCTGCCGTGTTATAGTAAGTGAATATAAATCGTTGTCTATATCTACAGCGGATTCTCGTAGACCCGATAGGTATTTCTTCCGGCATCCCTTGCCTGATACAGGGCCAGATCCGCCTTGGGATAGAGCTTTACGAAGCGGTCGGTCGTATCCTTTGTAAAGACGACACCGATGGAGGTCGTAATCCTTATGATCTCGCCGGTCTTTGAGGTGGCATCCAGCTCATAGCAGGTTTTTTCGTTGATCTGCCCAAGCCTCTCACAGATCTCTTCTCTGCTCTCCGCGTCCGGGACAAAGGCCACGAATTCATCGCCGCTGATCCTTCCCGTTACCGCGTCCTCAGGAAGCTCTTCGGTAATGAGCTTTGCGATCGTTTTTAATATGCTGTCCCCGACATCGTGCCCGAAGACATCGTTGACCCGTTTAAAACCGTCCAGGTCGATCAGGATAAACGCGGATTCCTGCGTAAGTCCCGACCGGATCCGATCGTCCAACTGCCGGTTGATGGTCTTTTCAAACATGACCCGGTTATAGAGTCCGGTCAGAGAATCATACTCCATGATCCGGCGCTCCGCCTCTTTTCTGTTCTGCTCGATACAGGTAAGCTTCAGTCCGATCTCGATATGCTTTGTCTTCGGATTCTCCCCGAGCAGTACCATCGCCTCATACCAGGACCATAGCGGCCGTCTTAAGGTCTGTCCCATAAAGTCCGTTCTAAGGAGCGTATTGCCGAGCCTGTACTGTCTGAGCAGCTCCTTCCTCGAAAGGAGACTTAATACCCTGTCGTGATCGTTCTCGTCAATATTGTTCCGAAAGATCCGAAGCATCTCATCATAGCCGCAGCTCTCCGTGATCCCGTAAGGCGCGAGGATCCCGTTCAGCTCCTCGGCGTTTATAATCCGGTTATCGGTGATATCCGCCTCAATATAGACATCCGCGTCGCTCATCAGCTCCATATACCGGTCATGGGCCCAGGAAAGATGATGGATCCGGTATTCTCCGGTCACATCCCGCATAAACCCGATGGCGTAATCCCCTCTGGGATCCTTCTTTCTGAAGTAAGTCACCCGATCCCACCGATCCCTGAGCTTTCCGTCGACCTCATGCTTTACAAGAATATCCCGTTCAAGGCTCTCCGCGCCGTCCCGAAGCGCCTGATAGACCTCCTTTGCGCCCTTAAGAGCCTCCGAGGTATCGTTTGCCTTCGCAAGCGCCAGAACGTTTCTGCTGGCGTTATATTCCAGAACTCTTTTATAATCGCCGTCCGGCTGCTTCAGATAGTGATCAATGACATCGTTATCAATATAGTAGCGCCAGATATCAAACTCTCCGTCCTTCTCGTAATACCGGGAGAGCGCGTCTACGATATCAATGACCCGTCGTTCGAGCGACGAAGTATTCTCAAGCAGGATCAGATCGATCTGGACCATTTCAGACAGATATTTAAAGGAAAAGGCTGAAACGATATTGCACAGACTCCCATCCCGCTGCTCAACGCTGTATTCCCGAAGGAGGAAGGGATCCTTATTCTGGATCGCCGTATACACATTCCGGTCGACCCCGAAGAGTCCGACATAGACGATCCGGGACAAAAGGCCCGATAGCGTCTTTTTCTGCTGCGCTTCCTCTAACGTCAGTACGTGCAGGGTCAGGAAGCGGTCATTGACGTAGGAAAGCTCGAGAATATTCAGCTCTTCGGAAAGATCCACCGTGACTCTTACGATCCCGGCGATGCTGTTTTCGAAGAACGAATTCATCTGCTGCCGTAACAGAGCGCCCTTTCCCATCATCCGAAGCTCCGCCCGCTCCGACTCCACAGCGTAATACTCGATAGCATGCTCCATCCGGTTCTTCAAAACCGATGTATTGTACGGCCGGGTAACGATATCCAGAACTCCCTCCCAGATATGGTGGGCGATGGAATCCACCGTTTCCGCCTTCGCGATCAGCATGATCGGAATATGCCCGTAGAATCTCCTTCCGGTCACAGCTTCAAGGAAGCGGTCACAGTCCGCTCCCACCGCGTCATAGTCGATCAGGGCAAGGCTCACGTTGCCGAAATACTGCTCCAGATATTTAAGCGCCTCCTCCGAAGTCTTTACAACGGTAAGCTCGGCTCCATTCTCCAACAGCCTTACGATCTCATCCGCCTCCTGCTCATCCGTTCCGAAATACAAAAGCCTGCTGTACGCTCCGAGGGAATCCGCCGACATCTCCTTTTCATCCAGATCGAGCTTGGCTTCAAATTCCTCCGCGGGCAGGGGCTTGTAAAAGTAGTAGCCCTGGATACAGTCGCAGTCCATGTTCTTTAACATCTCGAACTGATTGACCGTTTCAACGCCCTCCGCGACGATCTGCATTCGTATCGTCTTTGCCATCTGGATAATACTGTAGAGGATATTTCCGGCCCGCTCCGAGGTATCGATCGAGTCCATAAACTTCATATCAATCTTCAGAACATCGACCTCAAAATCCTTAAGCATATTCAAAGAGGAAAAGCCGCTTCCGAAATCGTCCATCAGAACCTGATAGCCGGAGCCCCGAAACTTATTCATGGTACTCATCAGCTCCAGCGTCTGATCCATATAGGCGCTCTCCGTGACCTCGACCTTGATATGTCTGCCGTCGAGACCGTACTGCTTTGCTACCGCGTTCAGCTCCTCGTAGAGCTCGGAATTATAGAAGTCCATCCTGGAAAGGTTCACAGAGACCGGAACCGTCCGCTTCCCTGCCTCTATTCGCCTGGCCTGGAAGTCACAGACCTCCTCCCAGACATAGCGATCCACCCGGGAGACAAAGCCGTTCTTTTCAAAGGTCGGAATAAAGGCACCCGGCGAAACGAAGCCTCCGTCGGGCTTGCGCCAGCGTACCAGAGCCTCGGCAGCGACGATCTCCCGGGTCTTCGCGTCTACGATGGGCTGATACATCACAAAGAATTCGCGGTTTTTCAGCGCTTCCTCCGAATCCTTGACGATCTCCTGTTCAACTAAGAGGGAATCCCGCATCTCTCTCGTAAAATAGTTGATCCGGTAGACATAGCTGTCCTTGATGGCCTGAAGAGCGATATAGGCGCGGTCGCAGGCAATCTCGATATCCGTCTCCCCCGGCTCCAGCTTATACATACCGACGTGCATAAAGACCGAATAATCGAGGTTATGCCACTTTTCTTCGCCGTTGACGATCGCCTTAAGTCTTCTCTCCGCCGCGCGGTGAAGGCCCGCGGAGCAGCAGGTGATGAAATGATCGGACTCGACCCGTCCGTAGGTGCATTTCGCTGAATCCAGATTCCTCTTCAGGAATTCGGCAAACTGAACGATGATCCCGTCCCCGGCCCGGGAGCCGAACATTTCATTGACTGCCTTGAAACGGTCGATATCCCAGACCGAAACAATATATTCCTTATTCGGATTCTCACTGACTAACTTCTCCGTCTCTTCAAAAAAGGTCTCCCGGTTATAGATACCCGTCAGGGAATCGACCCTTGCCATAAACTGATATCTGGCGATTTCCTCCCGGTAAGGCTTCAGGTCAGCCTCCTTCGTATATTCCGGTCGGAGTACAAGCGAAAACTGCTTTTTGCTCCGGACCACGATAACATTCCGAAGGCAGATCTCAAAGGCGGTAAAGCTGCCGTTTCTGTTTTTCAGCCTTGTACTGAAGCGGGTCGTCGTTGTCGGATCGGTATGCCCGAACAGCTTCTGATCAAAGCCCTCCCTGTCGTCAGGGGCAACGAACTCCCCGAACAGTCGATCCTGTAATTCCTCCGGCCGCTTTTCGGGATCGTAACCGAGCATGGACGCGGCTCTTTTTCCGATATATTCTATGGTATAATCTTCGTCCGCCTCTGTAAGAACGATCAGGCCGATATTCAGGGTCTCAACGACAATGGAAGAGCGTTCCAGATGCTCCGTCCAGCGCTCTTCATCCTCCTTGACATCATTGATATAGGTATAGACCAGATTGTTGACGATATTCTTAACAAAGCTGGGATCCAGGGGCTTTGACAGGGTATAGCTCGCGCCGATACGGATAGCCTTTTCCGAGATCGCGTCATTCATGGCATCATGCGTAACGCCGATCAAAATGCTGTGATATTCTTTGCTGTGCTTGATATCCGCGCAAAAGCTCAGAAGCCCCTCGGTATCCTCCGAGAGATCGATCATAGCAAAGTCGATCGTATGCGCCTCGATGATCCCCTCCGCGGTTTCCCGGTCGGAGCAGAAATAAACGGTATAATCCGTCTCCAACAGAGCCTTTAAGGTCTCGGCTCCGATCGATGGCTGCGACAATATCAGTATTTCAGCTTTTCTTGATGCCATGCGCTTGTCCTCCAAGGTAATTATACATGATAATAGAGGGCTTTTTCAACTTCGAAAACGTTTTTGTAAAATGTTTAATAAATGCTTTAGAATTCGGGACATCGGAAAATAGTCGGCATATGATTGATTTTTTGGCTGATTCGTTATACAATATGCGGGACGTTTTTGTGTAACGGTCACGCTTTTTTGTGATCGTTATGATTCAGAAAGAGGAGGAAACGATTATGAAAAAAAGACTTTTGGCAGTTCTTGCCGCTACGGCAATGATCACGGGCCTTGTGGGATGCGCAGGCGTTCCGGCGGCTACGGCGGCTCCCTCTGCTCCCGCGGCTGAGACGACAGAAGCGGCTGATACGGCGGCTTCGGATGAGGCGGACGCTTCCGGAAGCGGCAAGGTATGGAGCATCGCTACGGATACTTCCTTCAAGCCCTTTGAGTATACCGACGAGAACGGCGACTTCGTAGGGATCGATATGGATATCCTCGCTGCGGTAGCTGAGGATCAGGGCTTTGAGTACGAGGTTCAGGTACTCGGCTGGGACGCTTCCATCGCGGCTTGTCAGGCAGGTCAGGCGGACGGAATGATCGCGGGCGCTTCGGTAACCGAAGAGAGAAAGGAATCCGGCTGGATCTTCTCCGATGGCTACTATGATGCCAATCAGTGTATGGCAGTTGAGAAATCCTCTGATATTACCGGCTTTGACGGACTCGAGGGAAAATCGGTAGCTGTAAAGACCGGAACCATGAGCGCTTCCTACGCGGAGAGCCTTTCCGAAGAGTATGGCTTTACGGTGACCTACTTCGAGGATTCCCCGACCATGTATACAGCCGTCATCGGCGGACAGGTAGCGGCCTGCTTTGACGATACCCCGATCATGGCAGCGAATATCAAGGACGGCGATCTTTCCATGAAGCTCGTGGACGGAACAGGAAATGATCCCGCTGCTTACGGCTTTGCGATCTTCAATGCCGACAATCAGGAATTGGTTGATATGTTCAACGCCGGGCTTGCCAATATCAAGGCAAACGGGACCTACGATGAGATCCTTGCGAAATATCTCGGAGAATAATCAGACAGTGTTTTGACTCAAATGGCGGGCTTTCCGTTTTTTATGGGGAGCCTGCCTTTTTAAGAGGTGCTTATGGTAAAAATAATTACAGTCTACGGCTCGCTGCTGCTTACAGCCATGGGGCGGACCCTGCTGCTGGCGCTGCTCGGTCTCTTCTTTGCCTGTATCGTCGGTTTGTTCTTCGGAATGCTAAGTGTCCTTACGAACCGTGCCTGCAATATCATCGCGCAGATCTTCGTCGATGTCGTACGGGGCGTCCCCATGATCGTTTTAGCGTTCTTTATCTACTTCGGTATGCCGTATTTCTTTAATTCGGTGATCGGAGGCTTCAATGTCACCCTGACCGCGCTGCAGGCCGGTACGATCTGTCTGGCCTTAAACTGCGGCGCTTATATGTCAGAGATCATCCGCGCCGGGATCCAGTCCGTCGATATCGGGCAGATGGAGGCGGCAAGGTCCTTAGGGCTTTCCTACGGGATCGCGATGCGAAAGGTCGTTCTGCCGCAGGCCATCCGGACCATGATCCCCAGCATTATCAACCAGTTCATCATCACCTTAAAGGACACCTCGATCCTTTCGGTCATCGGCTTTCCGGAGCTTGTCAATACGGCCAAAAACGTCCAGGCGAATACCTTTATGGCCTTTCAGACCTGGGCCATCGTCGGAGTAATGTATCTGATCGTAATAACGATCCTTTCAAGATGCGCGAAGATGCTGGAAAGGAGGCTGAACGTTGGGCGGGAATAATACAGCACAGACAAAGATCCACGTTTCCCATTTGAAAAAGAATTTCGGAGAGTTGGAGGTCCTGAAGGATATCTCTGTGGATGTGACAGAGGGCGAGGTCGTTGTGGTCATCGGCCCCTCCGGAAGCGGAAAATCCACGTTTTTGCGGTGCTTAAACCGCCTCGAGGAAACAACGGGCGGAGAGGTCTTCATCGACGGCGTGGATATTACGGAAAAAAAGGTCAATATCAATCAGGTCCGCGAAAATATCGGAATGGTTTTCCAGCACTTCAACCTGTTCAATAATATGAATGTCCTCGACAATATGACCCTTGCTCCGATCCAGTTAAAGAAATGCAGTCCGGAGGAAGCCAGGCAAAGAGCGCGGGAAATGCTGAAAAAGGTCGGGCTTGAGGAGAAAGCCGAGAGCTATCCGAATCAGCTTTCCGGAGGCCAGAAGCAGAGAGTCGCAATTGCGAGAGCTCTCTGTATGCAGCCGGATATCATGCTCTTTGATGAACCGACCTCAGCGCTCGATCCGGAAATGGTCGGCGAGGTCTTAAAGGTTATGAAGGACCTTGCGGCGGACGGTATGACCATGGTGATCGTTACCCATGAGATGGGCTTTGCCAGAGAGGTCTCCGACCGGATCCTGTTTATGGACGGGGGCTATATTATCGAAGAGGGAACGCCCGAGGAGCTCTTACAGCATCCGAAGGAAGCAAGGACGATAGATTTTCTGAATAAGGTACTCTGAGGGTATCTATTAGTACAGTCCGAAGCGCTTGCCGCTGAGGACGTACCAAAACGTATATTATGCGATGCGGTTCGTCCTTTTGCGAAGCAAACTTATATGACGAACCGCGTAACTGTTCAGAAAACAAGGGGTTCTGAACAGTTACCTCTAAGGAGAGCTTGTTATGAAGAATATTATTACGATCAGCAGACAATTCGGAGCAGGAGGAGGCGAGATCGGAAGAAAGGTAGCGGATCAGCTCGGCTACTACTATTGCGACCGCGATATGATCATCCACTCGGCGATGCAGGATCAGAGCCTCCCGAGGGACCTGTTTCGGATCTATGACGAAAAGCTGCCCTTCAGTCTCGGCTTCGGGCAGAGTCTGTTTGATTTTTACAACAGACCCCTTTCAGAAAGCCTGTTCAACGCCCAGAAAAAGGCGATCCTTGCCATCGGCGAGAAGCGCGACTGCGTCATCGTCGGCCGTAACGCCAATGTCATCCTGAAGGAATTTGACCATTCGCTTCATATCTTTATCGCTGCCGAGCAGTATTACCGGGTCAAGAGGATGCGGGAGCGGATGCCCGATGTTTCCGACGACGAGATCATCGAGCGGATCAAAACCGTCGACAAAAAACGGAAAAAATACTGTTCTTATTATACCAATACGGTGTTTGGCGACGCCTCCGCCTACGATCTCTGCTTAAAAAGCTCGACACTCGGAATCGATACCTGCGTCGAGCTGATCTGTCAGATCGCAAGAGGAGAAGCCGTGACATAACTTCTGTTATTTATTACTGCGAATCGAGTAGGGGAGACGAAGTCGAACCCTACTCGCCGCGCGGCCCGATGATTGCTACGCAATCATGGGTTGCGCACCCGCGTCCGGCTTCAGCCGGAAAACTTCCATACGCGGGCCTGCGCATAAAGACGCCGGACGGACAGCCTTGTCCATCCGGCGACTTTTTTTAGCGCAGCAATCTCTCTAACGTCGAGAATACCATATTAGGCTCTACCGGCTTGGAGAGATGCTCGTTCATCCCTGCGTCCGCCGTTTACATCGATCCGCCTCTCCTCACCGTCCACATCCACGGACATACAGGCGCCCATGGCAGGACAGGCGTTGACGCATTTGTTGCAGCCGATACATTTGTCATTGGTATAGACCAAAGAAGTGTTTGTACTCATAAGTAATCCCCCGATTGATGTGAATACAGGATCCAGCGGGTAAAACTCCAGACTGTGAGCCGAAAATTTTGACATGGATGATCCAAGAAAAACCCCCGCAAATAACTATGTTATCATATCATAACTTGCGGGGTCGGGCAATCATCATAAACGGATTTAATAAATTCGTTCCCTGTATATATAATGTATACCTGATATTACGAATATTTGATTTCAGAAAATACAATTTCTCTGAGGATTTCCGGGCTCAGAGAATAGACGGCCGATTTCATCTTGGAAGGGTTTGAGGCAACAACCGAAAACGCGCGCTCCAAAACGCTCTCCGAAACAGACAGCGGTTCAAACAGACGGTCCAGAAATCCCGAGAACTCTGATAGATCTGTAAAACCGGCCTGCGAAAGCAGCCCCTCTTTCATAGAATGAGGAGCATGATCCAAAAAAGCCGGAAGAAAATACCCTACTGCTCTGCCATGCGCAATCCCGCAGTCATAGGTAAGAATATAACTCAGCGCATGCGGAAGCGAGGTACCGGTCTGCGCGATCGCGATCCCCGCGAGGGTAGAAGCTCTCATCATATTCTCATGATCTTCAGGCTCCGCCTGTTTTGCTCCTGTAAGCGCTTCCTTTGTTTCCTGCCAGACAGACAGCCCTTCCGACACCGCCATATGGCTGTAACAGGAGGCCTTCGCGCTCAGTCCGCTTTCCATTAAATGCGCCAGAGCGTCGATCGAGGTATTCACAAGCATTTCCCGGGGCGCCTGTTTAAGATATTTTCCGTCAATAAGCGCCAGCTTCGGAAAAACTCTGGCGGGAAAGGACATTTTGGTATGCAGGGAATGCCTGGTCAGTACGGAAACACCGGTAACCTCGGAACCTGTCCCGCAGGTAGTCGGGATCGCGGCAACCGGCAGTGCCTCTCCGTCAGTCTCGCCATAAAGCTGCTCTTCCTGCCAGGTAGGATGCGCGATCATAAGAGCGATTCCCTTGGCCGCGTCGAGAGGAGAACCGCCTCCGATGCCGATCACAAAATCAACCTTTTCCTCAAGTCCAAACTCCCTGCCCCTGATCACCGTTTCAACACCAGGATTCTCCTCCACCTCGGAGAACAAGGCATACTCTTTGCCATATTCCTTTAATACGGAAATCACTTCGTCAAGAGAGCCGTTTTTCTTCGCGGAGCTTTTTCCTGTCACGATCAATGCGCGCTGCCCCAAAGCGCAAAGCTCCTTCGCATGCTTTTTCACACAATCGGACTCGTCGTAAATTCTAACAGGCAGGTAAAACATCAGTCTTCTCCTTTGTAAACAATGACTGCAACCAGATCGACGGTTTCCTCGGTTCTGTTTGCGATCCCATGCCCTGTTCCCGGAGGACAGATCGTCACATCTCCCGCGCTTACGGTTTTAACCTCGCCTCCATCGTTATATTCAGCAGTTCCGTTCAGAATATATACTGGTTAACACTTTTCGTTGCCGATCAACCAGACTCGCAAACGCAATTTCAGTACATTTACTTTATCAAAAACGGCAATTAATTGCGTTCGCGAGTATAAAACAGCTCACTGTCCTTTTCATGAACGTGATAGCCGATACTTGTTCCGGGCTCTAACGTAATTCTTGAAAACAGACGCCCTTTATTACACAGCTCTTCCGGGGAGACAATAAGATTTGTCAGCTTAACCGTTCCATCGCCATCCCTCATATGCTCCCGGTATTCAATATTGCATTCTTCTTTTTTCCTTATCATAGTCATTCCTCTCCTGAAAATTCAGTTTATCTGTTTTTATTAAGAAACACATTTCTTCGTTTCCTATTACGTATATATACGATCCGTTTGCTATATTTATACGATAATTAAACGGTTCTGACAAGTGTAATCGTCTGCCGGAGACATTATACTCCAAACAGTCCCAAAGTACTTTTCAGCCCCTTCCGAAACCATTGGGATTTTTAAGGGCTTAGAATCCATTTCACAAAAACAGCTCCTCTCTTGTCACCTCCCGATACTCTCCGGGCTTTAGCGAAGGGTCCAGAGTAAGCTGCCCGATCGCCAGGCGCTTCAGATAAATAACCCTGTTATTTACAGCGGCAAGCATCCGTTTGACCTGATGGTAGCGGCCTTCGTAGATCGTAAGCTCTATGACAGGCTGCCACGCCTCATCCGCTTCCTTTCGAACACACTCCGCAGGAAGCGTCAGCTTCTCATCTCCGATATCGACACCCTCCCGAAGCCGCCCTAACTCCTCCTCCGTTATCTCTTTCTCCAGATGGACCTCATAGACCTTTCCGACATGATGCTTCGGAGAAATCAGCCGGTGTAAAAGCGCTCCGTCGTCCGTCAGAAGCAAAAGCCCCTCCGTATCCTTATCGAGTCTCCCTACCGGACTTAAGCCCCGGCGAAGCTCCTTCGGAAGAAGCTCCAGTACCGTTTTCGCTTCCGTATCCGTCTCCCCTTCCACCTTTCTGTCTGGATCCTCCGTGACTTCCAAAGGCGCTTCCTCCCCAGGCTCCCGCTTCGTAGAGGATATGACTCCGGCCGGCTTATTTAGCATATAATAATGAAAGGCCCGGTAACCGATCCGTCTGCCCCCAAAAGAAACCACATCGCTTTCAGGCTCTACCTTCTGCTCTGCTTCCCTCGTTACAGCGCTATTTACTGTTACCCGCCCTTTTTTGATTTCTTCCTTGACCTGCTTTCTGCTTAGCCCGGTCTGCTCCGCTAAAAATCTGTCCAGTCGCATCATAATAAGAAATTGCGCATAGCTGCTTATATTTTAAATCTATCTACCTTGTCCAATCATAGCTGCCCTGCTATCCCGAGCAGATATATCGATCCATTACCGATCAGCAAAATAAAGGATAGCATCGCATCAGCATAAAATCAAGCAGGCCTGATCATCCGGCAGCTACCGTTCACAGGGGCGGTAAAATACACTCCTATTTCCCCGATCGTGCCGAAAAAAGATTGACGAGCCCGCGAAAACGGAGTAACTTTAACCTTAGGAAAAGGATGTATATAATTTGTATACAATATATACAGGCTATTGTAAAAGGAGGAAAACAGCTTATGGAAATGACATTCCGCTGGTACGGCTCGAAGTTCGATACCGTGACCTTAAAGCAGATCCGGCAGATCCCCGGAATGACCGGAGTCATAACAACGCTCTACGATACGACCCCCGGAGAAGAATGGCAGCCGGAAGCGATCCGGGCTCTGAAAAAGGAGGTGGAGGACGCCGGCCTTCATATTTCCGGAATCGAAAGCGTCAACGTCTGCGATTCGATCAAGGTAGGCGATTCGGACCGGGACAAATATATCGAAAACTATATTAAGACCCTGGAGCATCTCGGGAAAGAGGACATCCACATGGTCTGCTATAACTTTATGCCGGTATTCGACTGGACAAGAACGGAGCTTGCCAGGGTAAAGCCGGACGGCTCTACAGCTCTTGCCTATAACCAGAAGGCCATTGATGCCATCGACCCCGAAAACCTGGCAGCATCTATTAAGAAGATGTCCGGCGGGACAGTGCTTCCCGGTTGGGAGCCGGAGCGGATGGCCAAGGTCCAGGAGCTGTTTGAAATGTATAAGGACGTGGATGGAGAAAAGCTCTTTGAAAATCTGGTCTACTTCCTGAAGGCGATCATGCCGGTCTGCAACAAATACGATATCAAAATGGCGATCCATCCCGACGATCCCGCCTGGAGCGTTTTCGGGCTGACAAGGATCATAACGAGCGAAGAAAACATCGTCCGTCTGATGAAGGCCGTCGACGATGTGCATAACGGTGTGACCTTCTGCTCCGGCTCCTACGGAACCAACCTGGAAAATGACCTGCCGCATATGATCCGGACCCTGAAGGGAAGGATTCATTTTGCCCATGTAAGAAATCTGAAATTCAACGACACCTCAAAGGAGAATTATGACTTTGAGGAAGCGACACACCTTTCAAGCGACGGCAACTTCGATATGTACGAGATCGTCCGTGCCCTCTATGAAACGGGCTTTGACGGACCGATCCGGCCCGATCACGGCAGAATGATCTGGGATGAAAAGGCTATGCCCGGATACGGACTGTATGACCGGGCTCTGGGCTCGATGTATATTCAGGGACTGTGGGAAGCGATTGAAAAGAACGATAAGAGGAAAAATTGATATGAAGCTGACATTAGAAGGATTAAAGGACAAAAGCTCCTGGGAGGAAGCAGGCATACTGCTGCCCTCTTACGATATTTCAAAAACAGCAGAAAAAACAAAGGAGGCTCCGATCTGGATCCATTTCGGGATCGGAAATATCTTCCGTATCTTTATCGGCGGACTGGCGGATACGCTGTTAAACGAGGGTAAAGCCGATAAGGGAATCACCTGCGTCGAAACCTTTGATTTCGATGTAGTAGACAAAATCTATAAGCCCTATGATAATCTTGTTCTGGGCGTTACGTTAAAGGCGGACGGCTCAACGGAAAAACGGGTCATCGGGTCGCTTACGGAGGCCATAAAGGCAGACAGCTCCGACGAAACTGCCTGGAGCCGCTTAAAGGAAATCTTTGTACGTCCCGATTTTCAGATGTGCTCCTTTACGATCACGGAAAAGGGCTATGCTCTAAAGGGTTCCGACGGGCAGTTCTTCCCGTTCATCCTGAAGGATATCGAAAACGGCCCGGAGAGGCCGGTCTCCGCTATGGCAGTCGTTACCGCTCTGCTTTTTGAGCGGTTTAAGGCAGGTAAATATCCGGTAGCAGTCGTTTCTATGGACAACTGCTCCCATAACGGTGAAAAGCTGAAGGGCTCTGTTCTGACAATGGCAAAGGAATGGCAGAAGAAGGACTTTGTTCCGGAGGAATTTACGGCTTGGCTTGATGACGAAGCCTGTGTGGGCTTCCCATGGTCGATGATCGATAAGATCACACCGAGGCCTGCAGAGAGCGTAGAGAAAGAGCTCGAAGCCCTCGGGATCGAAGAGATGCACCCCGTAGTAACTTCAAAGAATACCTATATCGCTCCCTTTGTTAACGCCGAGGGACCGCAGTATCTGGTCATCGAGGATCAGTTTCCAAACGGCAGACCTGCTCTTGAGGCAGCGGGCGTTTATTTTACCGACCGGGAGACCGTGAACAAGGTCGAGCGGATGAAGGTCACGACCTGTCTGAATCCGCTCCATACCGCTCTTGCTGTCTATGGATGTCTTTTGGGCTATACACTGATCGCGGACGAAATGAAGGATGCGGAGCTTAAGGAGTTAGTCCGAAAGATCGGTGAGATCGAAGGGATGCCCGTGGTCACGGATCCCGGAATCCTCTCTCCGAAGGATTTTCTGAAGGAGGTCTTAAACGTCCGGATCCCGAATCCGTTTATGCCGGATACGCCCCAGCGGATCGCGACGGATACCTCGCAGAAGGTCGGCATCCGCTACGGCGAAACGATCAAGGCCTATACCGAAAAATACGGAAACGCAAAAAAGCTCTCGGCGATTCCACTGGCTATCGCCGGATGGCTACGTTATCTTTTATCTGTAGACGATGAAGGAAACAAATTTGAACGCTCCTCCGATCCGATGCTTGAGGAGCTGACGGAAAAGCTCTCGGGTATCGAGCTCGGGAAGCCGGAGAGCGCGGAAGGGAAGCTAAAGCCGATCCTTTCCAATGCCAATATCTTCGGAAGCGACTTATATCAGGCAGGGATCGGAGAAAAAATCGAAGGGATCTTTATGGAAGAGCTTGCCGGCCCCGGAGCGGTCCGCGCAACCCTGAAAAAGTATCTGAGGTAACAGTCAGAAAATATCCTTTCATATTTACAGCCCCGCAGGAAGCCGCGGGGCTGTGTTTTTTATCAGTGCATAACCACCAGATCCTCAATCGTAAGAAAAGCCCGGAAGCCGAAGCCTCCGAGCTCTTCTGTTTGGCCTGTCCTACTGGTGGTAGGATAGGTTGCTTGCTTACGATTAAGAAATCAGTCTAAACCGGGCTCGTCATAAGTCCTGAAACCTTGATTCCTCAAGGCTCCGAACTTATTCTGATTATAAGGCCGGTCTACGAAACGTGATTCACTTAGCAAAAGCACTCATTTTGTAACATTTTCTTAACGGTGACTGTCACCCTATATTAGGTGTGTTCCGTATCATCAGACGCAGGCGGCTCTTCGTCCTGCTCCCCTCGCTCGATAATGTCCATCATCTCGGCAGGAGTGACGATGAAGTCCTTAACAGGATAATGCTTCATGTTCCCTGTCACCAGATACGCATCATCGTCCCGCTTCTCCATTGCCACTTCATAGAAAATGAGGTCGTCCATGTCTATGAGGATTTCGCCGGTCGGCTGTGGGAATACTTCGATTCCGTTGTCAATGATACTGTCAATGGCTTTGCGGATTTTCGAGTCATCAATCTTAAACTTAGGTCTATGAAGGACATCCTCGTACTCATCAAGTATCTCCTCATGATACAAAGGAATTATCCGCCCATTTGTAACCTCATCCATCACCAGCACTGTAGCCGAATCATCATGCTTTGAAAGCAACGATGCGAGAAAGCACATTAGTATCAATGACTGCATAATACTGTGTCATCTTGCAGCCGCCTTTCTTGCTTTCCGTTCAGCCCTCACCTCGGCGATCTCCGCATTGATTTCGTCAAGAGTCATTTCAGGAACACCAGCAGCTTGCACCTGACGGCGCATTTCATGAAATGCCTCCCATCCCTCCTGCCTTGTAACTTTCTTGCGACCGGTAGCCTTCGGCTCCTCATACTGCTTATTCTTGATAACGAACTGCATAACCTCTGTTTCCGGCATCACGTTTATGATGTTTATTGCCCTCTGTTTAACAGCCGTCATACGAATCACCCTCCTTCCTTTCGGACTCTTCCGTTCAAATATACTAACTCAAAAATAATATACCACGAAGCTACCAGATTCGCAATCGCAAGAAAAGCCCGGAAGCAGAAGCCTCCGAGCTCTTCTGTTGTTTTGGTCTGTCCTACTGGTGGTAGGATAGGTTCTCTTATTTCTTCGTCAGATTCAGTACCGGCATTATTTCTTCCTGAAGTTTATTAAGGAAGTCACTGTCATTGGCTGCTTCTTTGCCCCAAGCAGTCAAAGTTAGCACGGCAGTTTCGACAAGTAGAATAGATTTAAAGTGCAATGGAATCAACTCCTTTGTAGGTGTAGTGGTCAGTTTACTACGTTAATAGCTCTTCCGTCCGGTAGACCGTCAGCTGCGGAATCACGCTCTTCATCATGTCGAAGTGCTTATCGTTCGCCCAGACAGGAATGCCATTTATTATACCAATCGCAGCTATCGTCGCATCCGTGAACGGCACGGTGAAGCCGTTTGACTTGTACTGCCTCAACTGATGACCAAGTTCGTCCCACTGGCCGTCCTCAAGGTTCTTTGTCCCGTAAAGACTCAGGACCCCCGAAACTTCACGCTGGTTCCTTTCAGACTTAGCCCCTTGAAACAGCTCTGCCCTGACAACTCCGCAGGCAATAACCTCATTCTTAGACATAACACACCTGATGGATGCTTTCTCATCTTCCGAGCCGCGCCAGAGTTTGATGAACACATTCGAATCTGCCAAAAGTATCATATCATGCTTGCCTCCCGCAAATCCTTGATGGCTTGCTCGTCAATCTCAATGCCTTCGGATAGGGCAAAAGCGCGAGCCATTCTCTCGTCGTGATTCTCGTCTGTTATTTCCGATCCAAAATCCAGTCCGCTGTCTGCAATGTCGGTACGCTTTGGCTGTTCCTCCGGCTTGTTCCACTTCACCAGTATATTAATCATGTACTGCACTTCAGCGTCAGGTACTCCCGGCAAGTTCTGCGGTAGCATTTGCATAAACTGTTCTTTAACAGCGGTCATACCAATCAACTCCTTTCGGACTCTTCCGTTTAAATAAACTAACACAAGAACAATATACCACGAAACCACCAGATCCACAACCACAAGAAAAGCCCGGAAGCCGAAGCCTCCGAGCTCTTCTGTTTGGCCTGTCCTACTGGTGGTAGGATAGGTGGGTTGCTTACAATTCAGAAATCAGTCTAAACCGAGTTCGTCATAAGTCCGGAAACCTTGATTTCTCAAGGCTCCGAACTTTTTTATGGTGGGTTTGCGAAATGTGATTTACTTAGCAAAAGCACTC
>JAFSXN010000085.1 GCA_017444015.1 Lachnospiraceae bacterium
GGCTTTTTTGCATGGCTTTTTTATATGCACAGAGCTGCACAAAGGAAATCATCAGCAAATTTATAATTGTAAAAAAATAATGATAATTTTCGAAGTGGGACAAGGAGGAGATTTATGAAAAGATGGTTAAAAAGACTGATCGGGATAACGCTTAGCGCGGCGATATTTACGACGTCGATTCCGGTGCCTGCACAGGCTCACTGGGATACGGCGGGAGAGACGAAGCCGACGAGGGTAAAAACGAGCGAGAAGGGAACCGTCGCTGTTGAGGATGACTGGGAGACAGTTTATCCCTACGGCGCGTTTCTCTTTGATAACAGTGACGCGATCCTGACAGAGGGCGGGGAAGAGATCTCAATCCCCATCTACCGTCTGGGCGGAACAAGCGGCAGAGCCACAGCCTATGTGGTCTATGCGCCGGTTGTGACATATTTAACGGAGGAGCTTGTATCAAACGGATCCGCGGCAGGCAGAGACGATGTGGAGATCCGTATAGAGGATCCGCTTCCTATAGCGCAGTATCAGGCTGTCGGAAAGGATCCCGAGCCTGAAAGAAGCCCGGTGAAGATAAAAGAGGCGGAGTACGCAGGCAATGATGCGGGGGAGGGCGATAAAGCGCTCTCTGTCCCGGTCGTGGCTGACTCCTATCAGTGGTATGTCCTCTATGACGGCAGCTGGGAGAAAGCGGAGGGCGCGGAAGGCTCTGAATTTGTGGTTCCTGCGGATCTCCTTGAAGAGTTAGACTTTCGCTGTGTCTTTACGCAGGGAGAAAAGTCCTTAAGTACCGACAGCTACAAGGGCGAGACTTACGTAAAGCCTGAACCTGAGAAGCTTCCCGAGATGCCCGATGATCTGGATTTAAAGCCCGATCAGAGCTTCAGTGCGCTGGAGATGGATAAAGAGAACCCTTACAACGCGACTGTCTTTTCCATAACCTTCGCGGAGGGTGAGTGGAAAAAGGAGATAAAGATCAAAGCGCCTGAAAATGAAAAAGCGCAGCCTATGCGTTTCGGTACCTTCACGATCGCGGATCACAACGGAGGCGATGTCTATACGGACGCTTCCACCGTGACCTTGCAGCTCCTTGATAATGACGAGAGCGATCCTTATACGATAGATTTTGAGGAGACTGAAATATCTGCCGACCGGGCAGACGGCACGGCAGTCGTAAAATTAAAGCGAAACGGCGGCGGGCAGGACGCGATCACCGTGGACTGGGAGACCGTGGACGGTACGGCAAAGGCCGGGCGCGACTATAAGGCCGCGGACGGCACGGCGGTATTTTACGCGGATATAGATGAAGCCACCATCGAGATCCCTCTGATGGAAGGCAGGGATGACGGCAGGGCCCTTACTTTTGAGGTAAAGCTCGGCGAGATAAAGGGCGATAATAAGGGGCTGTGTACCCTCACGAAGGAGACGGCTAAGGTGAACATCACGGGCACCGGCGACGGCTATGCGGAGGAGATCGCCGGATCCGGTACGGCGGCAGAGATCTCCGGAATCATGTCCATAGAAGAGGGAAGTGAGACCGTAGAGGAGGACGCGCCGGTCATCGGCAAAGAGGTGGTCATTCCTGAGGATGAAATGATCTATGGTGAGATCGCGGGCTTTGAGGATGAAAGCGATGGGTATGAGACGGAGGACGAAGAGCTCCAGCCCCTTAAGACCTATAATTACGGTGAGATCGTCTTTAAAGGAAAGCACGGCGGCGCCTACTGGGAGGATACTGCCTATGTGGCGGGAAGGGCAAATAATGACATACCTGCCGACTGGTCAAGCGGCGGCGCCTATGGCAATGGCTGGAGTCTAAGCAGCGATAACGACGCCACGGCGACCCTGTCGATTGCGCATATGCCGCGGATGTATTCCGGTTTTCGCGGGAATTTTGAATTCTCGGCAGGTCTGGATAACGGATGGCATACGGATAACGGATATGCCTATGGTCTGGCAGCGGTGAGAGCCGGATCGGGCGATCTTGCTAACGTATCCAGCAACCCCCAATACTGGAACGACGGATTCCTTGGCATCAAGCGCCATCTCAGATACACAACCGGCGGCAGCATTAACACGAAATGGGATATTGACAGCGCGGCTTCAGGTATCCAGCTTAAGATCAATAAGCATAATAACAAATCCAAAGACAATGTATACAGCCGTATCACAAAGGGTTACCTTACGAGGAGAGTGCTGGATAATAATCTGCGTCTTCGCATCCATACCGCCAACGACGGAGAAAGCGGCGACGGCAATGTGGCCACCGCGCCGTCAGGAGCAGCTTCCTTAAAGGAGCAGAGCGGCGTCTATAAGAGCATGAAGCCCGAGGTCATGATCGTAACGGGCAGCGGCGGTGTCACAAGCAGGGGCAGGCTCTATGTGGGCAGCAAGGTAAGCGTCGCGCTGACTTCCACCGCAAGCTACAAGCCCTACACCGGAAGCGCTCTGGATTCAGCGGTCTATGTGACACGGAAAAACGGCGAGCTTGTGCCGGCCAAGGTCGAAGGCGGAAAAGATGGGGTCTTTTATGTGACTCTTGTATGGGACGGCATGACCGCAGATGATCTGAAGGATGAATATACTCTCAATCTGGTCATGACCAGAAGTCAGGAGATCGATCTGAACCTGCGCCCTTCCGTTGAACGAAAGCTGAATCGGGACGGGAGTCTTTCTCAGGAGATCGATACCGACAAGATCGGCGATGCCTGGGATACTTTCTGGAAGAGCGGATCCGATACCATTACACTGGGTATCAGCGAGACAACGAGCAAGGCGCCTCACTATGACAGCGGGAAAATCAGGGAAATTACCATATCTAAAAGCGACTGGGCATCGGGGGATAAGAATCCCTTAAAGAGCCTCGGAAAGTATGATAATATCCAGTACATCAATTTCAACCGGAATAAGAATGACTGTATCGTCTTTAACGGAAAGACATACAAAGGAAATGAAAAGATCGCTCTGACCGTAGAGACTCTGGCATTCCCGAAGCTTAATTTTTCCTATTACAGGGCGGAATACCTGGATAAGCCCAATACGATGGAGGCCTTTGTAAACCGCGTGGAGCTCTATCTCGACGCGGACGGCGATGGGAGGATCTCGGGAAAATATGATGAAAATACGGGATATTTCGTTTTAGACAGTAATTCGGAGGATGAATTTATAGAGATCTTGGAGGGAGGCGCCTACGACGAGTCGACCTTTACGCCTGTGAGCTTAAATAAGGGGGGCTTTGGCGAGTATTTTGCCAAGGTTTACTATACGATGACGCCGCGGTATTTAGTCGTACCCAAAGGAGCGGACACAAGTGAAAGCGCCCAGGTGCTTCCTGCCTTTGTGACCAGCAGAACAGACCCCGAGAAGCTCTCTGAGCTTTCAGAGGAGCAGCGGCAGTACCGGTATCTGCTGTCGGGGAAGAAGGAAGACGGTACAAGGACCTCTGACGGACATCTGATGTTCACAGAGGCGGCGACGGTATTAAACTATGTGGATGTGCCGCTTGGCGGAGATCACAGTCCCTTATATGAGAAGACTCCGGGAGAAGCCGATTATGTGTGGAACCCGGATTATGTGGGAAATCTTATCTATCCTTATACAAATCCCTCGCCGATCATGATCGAGCAGAGCCTGCTTGGCAAGGGCAAACCGCTTGTTGATTTTGAGCTGGATAAGAATAACGGCACCACGGTCATGACGGATGCCGGAAGAGCATGTACGAACGGATATCTGGGCTCCTTCACAGCGGATACGGATATTGCCCTGTGTGTGGAGGCGCAGGAGCATACGGCCGATGAGCTGCATGCGAAAGCTGAGACCCAGGCGTCCCTGAAGATAGAAAGTACCGTACTCACCGGCCGCACCGCAGCGGCAAGCGGCTCCTACAATGCCGAGGGAGCAGGGGGAGACGCAGGCTCCAAAGGCTACGATACCGGGGACAGCGGACAGCCCCTGGATCAGTTTAATGTGGACTACGGCATCGACTTAAGCATCATGAAGGAAGCCTGCCAGGGCTTTGCCACCGTCGCCCAGAGTAAGAACAAGGTCACCATCATGATCTCGATTCCGATCGCTAGTAAGACCCAGAAAAGCGGTGGTGAGGACGCCGGCAAGTGGAAGGGAACCACCTTCCCGCAGACGGTGTCGGATCCCTTCAAAAAGGGCCTGGGTCAGATACCGGACGCTTATAATAGCATTAAAAATGGTAATATGGATAAGCTCCTCGACAGCTGGGACAAGATGGGCTACACGGATACAGCCAAGGGAGGCGGCATAAAAAGCAGCAGCAAAAGCTTTTCTCTAAGCTTCTCCGTAATCTTTACCCTGAAATATGATACCAGAGATAACGCCTGGTATATGTCGGAATTTGCCTTCGGAGCGGCCGGATCTTTTAAATTCAGCTATGAAATCCGTCTGGCTGTCTGCCCGATCGTATACGCCTTCGTATCCGTGAATCCCATGGTCTCCATCGGCACCGGAGGAACCATCCTGCATACCGCCGTGGAGAGCGATAAGGCGATTATCAGTACAGGACAGGAGAAGAAATTAAAGAAGGGTCAGAGCATGGTGATCCCGACTCCCTATATCAATATGAACATCCAGTTCGAGGGGAAGATCTATCTGGAAGCCATGGACTCGGAGAACGCGCAGAAAGCCATTGAGGGATCCAACAAGGGCGTCCTGACCTCCAAAGGAGAGGACAAGATCCAGGTGCAGTTCATGAGCGTCAAGCACAGCAGTACCATGACCTTTGACAGTGCCATGACACCGAAGTATGTGCGCATTCAGGCTATGGACGGCGATGTGACCATCAAGTATCTGAATAATATCGAGGAGGTAAGAAGCAAGCTCGTCTGGAGCGGCATCACCATTTCACCCAAGGTTACCGTGGAAGCCGGCGGCGGCGTGGGCATCGAGGGCTTCAAGGGTGAGGTCTTCGCCAAAATCGTACTCTCAGCCAATTTCTACCTCGGAAAACAGGCAGAGGACGAAAGCTTAAGCAGCGGGATCGCGGATGTAAGCTTCGGCGTGAGTGTCGCCGTGCGGGGCGTGCTCCTCATGTTAAGCTGGGAGATGGATATCATAGGCATAAGGGTGGCCTATGACGGAGAAAAGGATAAATGGACAGGCTACTATACAGTCCTGGGAGAGGAGAAAGAGCTTAAGGACGATGGAACCTCCGCGGGAGGCGGAGGTCTGAGGCTCCCTGTCAATTACAGTGATACTCAGACGATCTACTCCTCGCAGCCTGTCTCCATAGAGGAGTCTTATGCGGACAGCGGGGATATAAGCAGATTGGAGGCCTATAATCCGGATGACGTGAATGTACCCTTCCAGCTTTCGGGATACAACAGCTCCGGGGAGGCTATCCGGCTCTTTGACGGCGTGGATGTGGGCTATGACTACAGGGTAGTGACGGCAAACGGTGTGAATTATGTGCTGTATACCATCAGCCGTCCGGATGGTAAGGGAATGGACACTACGATGCTTGTCATGTCGCGTCTCGTGATGACAGGCGAGGGCTATGGACAGAATGATAAAAAGACAGAAGAAAGCTTTGAAGACGGTCTCGGACTCATCAACCCCCTGGACTGGGAAGAGGTAGAGGACGCAAATGGAAATAAACACAATATGGCCAAAGCGCCGGGTGACCGGAGTGAAACGCCGTATATCATCGTGGATCAGGCAAAGGACGAAAGCGGAAAGCTTGCCGACGACGGCACCGGGGATCTGGGCTTTGATGTGAAGGTTTTAGGCAATGAGATCCGTGTGGCGTGGGTCAGCTATAAGGATCAGATGCCGGATCCCGACCCGAATAATATGACGAAGGTATTACAGGATGCGGTAAAGAATACGGTAGTAAAGCAGGCGTCCTATGATGTGACAAAGAAGGATGGCTTTACGGAGGCGAAGGTGATCAGTGATCCCGATGCCGACGCGGCTGTGTATTCACCGACCATCATCAGCGATGAGCTCACAGCCTTTGTACAGGCTCACCATGTGAGCGCGGCGGAGAGGACGAGGCTTGTAAATCAGTACGCTAAAAAGCTGAACAGACTCGGCTACTCTGAGGAATCAGATGAGGTCAAAGCATCGATTTATAATTCCCGTATGATGATCTATGAGAACAATCTGGATTATAAGGGTGACGCAAGTACGATCTATGTGTACGGCACGAAGGACGATGAACTGTATGATGGGATAGATTACCATTTGAGCGGAACTTACCCTCCCATCAAGCCGATCGACAGGATCAAAGGCCTTCAGATGCAGGAAGGAAAGCAGAATATCGCCTATCTGGCCTACACGACCTGGGAGGAGGATATGGGTCCTGATTCCGGGTTAGAGGATCATAATGCGGGTCTGTATATCCTCGGGTTGGATGCCGAGGACGCGGATCCCTATATGGAGGAGGATCTGCTCTCAAGCTTCTCCTATAAACTGGATGGCCGCAAGTATTTCGATGCCCTTGAGATCTATGACGAGGGAATCCGTTACGATGCCATCGGCATGAATGATAAGGATCTGCTGATCGTGGGACAGGGCGGCAAGATCTACACCATTCATTTCTATACGAAGGATGGCGCGCTTAGCTTCAGTACTATGGAGACTACGGAGTTTTACGGAGGAAGCGCCGATGAACAGAAGACTTCCTACGCCTTCGGCGCGGACGGAGCCGGAAACCTTGCCACGGTCTATGTCCATAAGGTGGAAAATACCTCCAATACCGGACTGTATATCAGCAGGTATGACGAACGGACCAGAACCTGGGGCAAGGGAGTACTGCTTGCGATGCGGTACATGGATGTTCATGAGGATGCGGCGAAATACGACTGGGACGAGGAAACCGCGGATAAAGCATTTTTAGGAAGGCTTGACGGATACAAGGGCGGCGGCATGGATCAGTTCCAGTTTGATAATCCGCAGATCGCTCTGGGTACGAAGGAGAGTACGGTGACGGATTCCGGCTCCGGGCAGGAGAGCGAAACCGCTACAGCGGATGACCTGACTTCATCACAGACGACGCTTGTGATCATGACGCAGGGCGTGATGCGCTACCTGGCCGAGCAGACCCCCAAAGATCCAAACGCTGGCAGCTTCCTTGTGCCTACAGATGAGCAGCCCGCGGATGCCAGATTCCCTAAGGGCATGGGTATCTACGCCATCAGCTACGGCGTGGGCAATCAGAGCATCGGCGAGGCGACCCTGAGCTTTTTGAAGGAGGATTTCACCGCGGGAGCGCAGCTTACCGCCAATCTTTCCTTTATCAATACCGGAGACATCAGCATCCGGGGTTCCGAGAAGAATCCTGTCACGGTGACGCTTAGCGTAAACGGAGACGGTATACCGACCGAGCCCCTTAAATCCTGGGAGCTGACAGAAAATATCGTTCCCGGCAGAGAAATAGCCTGTGCGGGTGAGTTTACGCTGCCGGTTACACTGCCTGAGGGAGCGGGCTTTACGATCTCGCTTTCTGAGGACGAAAGCTACGCGGAGGATCCTTACTCAGCCGCGCTTCGTAATGTGTATGTGGTAGAAGGAAAGAGAGAGCTTGGTTTTGAGGAGGCGGTAATAGAGCTGTCCAGACAGGATAACGGAAAACTCTCGTTGGATGAAGACGGAAACGCAATCCTTAATGTGGATCTCTTCGTCGGCAACCGCGGCCTTTCTGACGCGGGAGACGTGCAGCTGCAGTTCTCCTTCGGCGTGCACGATCCGTCTATCGCGAATCAGGTGCGTGAGCTTAAGGGGCAGGGATCCGACTGGAATGAGGTGATATACAGCGCGCTCGACATTACGGATAATACGCTGACGGTAGGCGAGGAAGAGGCGCTTGCGCCCCTTGGCGTCGGAGAGGACAAATTAAAGCAGGGAATACTGCCGCTTGGCGTAATACACACAGGCTACGGACGGCATATACGCGGCACCGTCACGGTCCCCGCGGATAAATTAAGGGCTTTCGGTCAAAACGGCGAGGATGTACCGGCAGGCTCCCTGATGTTACGTGTCGAAATCTTCTGCGGGGATGAGGCAGGAGAGAAAGACGCTTTCGGCATCTATCAGATCGAACATGATGAATATGATAGTGTAAATAATGTTACAGAGGCGACCATCGATCATACTACCGCTTATATAGCGCCTGCGCAGCTTATATTGCCCATAGGGTCGACACTCAGGCTCCCTGTAAGCTTTTCTTCAACGCTCGGAGATGAAGAGCCTGTAAACAGCGCTGTTGAGCTTACTGACCGTGAGGAAGCGGGACAGATGATGGATATAGTATCCTTTGAGCGCGGGACTTACAGTAAGGGAGCAGGCCGTGGAACCCTGATCATCAGAGGAACAAAAACGGGTACCGGCTATGTCAGGATACAGGATGAAAAGACCAACGCGTATCAGGATATCGCTATCGAGTTTACCGATGCTGACGACGGGATCGCTATATCGAACGCCACCGGAATCTTTACCTTCTTCGATGAATCGGGCAAGGCGGTAAAGACCAGCGGCAACAGCTGGCAGTTTAGCGAGAGCAAATACGCGGATTCTTTAAGATCAGGCGGCAAGCCGGGCGCAAGCTTTCAATTCACGACAGAGGCGGAGACCATAGATATAGGTTTCGACGGTGAGATAATCGTGACAAGCGATATGACAGGCTTCAGGCATGGCACGTTAAAGAGTAACGGCGAAGTGAAGAGATTTACCTTTGGCACCAATCCCGATCATACGCCCCATACGGTGACCGTGACTGTAAAGAATGTCGGATCGGATGGCAAATGGGCCGTGTTTACAAAGCTTCTGGAGTATTATGACGGCGAGAATTTTGACATTGAAGATTGGACGAAGGAAAACTCACTCAGTCTTTTATGGGACTCCCATTTCCCGACGCGCGGAAGTCTGAAGGCGGGTCAGGTATTTGACGCGAAGCTGTTTATTTTAAGCGACAGCGCCGCAACAGATCGCGTTCAGGATAACGGCGTCTATGAGGTAATGGAAAGTAAGGAGCTTACAAAGAACTCTCGCATAGAGACGATCCGCTTTAAGAAAAACGGACAGTTTAAGATCGAGGCCACGAATCAGAAGGGAGCAAGCCAGACGGAGGCCTTTCAGGTAGACTGGTGGAATGAGAACGGGGAAAAGAC
>JAFSXN010000086.1 GCA_017444015.1 Lachnospiraceae bacterium
ACCGGAGACAAGAAACACGGGGGCTGGGGGAATTTTTTTTCAGACACACCGCAGGGGTGGTCCCGCCAAGTGTGAACAGTAACTCCCGGATTTGATAACAACCGCACCGCTTCCTGTATCCGGATATTTTTCCCCGCTCTCAAAGGATGAGACGAAGCCGTCAGATTGATGCAAAAGGCTTTCCTTTTACCGTCGGGAGGCGTAAAATAAAAAGAAAAATCAGAGCTGTTATGGAGAAAACGAAATGAGATATAAAACGCTTGGAAAGGCCGGGCTTCGGGTCAGTGAAATCGGATTCGGGGGTGAATGGCTTGAGCGCCATGATTTTGAGGAGTCTGTGGAGCTTATCCAATATGCTTCCTCGAAGGGGATCAATATTATCGATTGCTGGATGCCGGATCCGAAATCAAGGGACATTATCGGAGCAGCCATGGAAGGAAACCGCGAAAGCTGGATCGTACAGGGTCATATCGGGTCAACCTATCAAAACGGGCAATATGTCAGAACAAGAGATATGAAGTATGTGGTTCCGGCTTTTGAAGATATTTTGACGCGAATGAAGACGGATTATATCGATCTTGGGATGATCCATTATATCGATGCGCAGGAAGACTGGGAGCTTTGCATGAACTCCGATTTTATAAAGTACGTTCACAGACTCCGCGACGATGGTGTGATCAGGCATATCGGTCTTTCCACACATAACCCGAGAATAGCCAGGCAGGCGATTGAAACCGGCTTTATTGAAATGCTGCTTTTCTCGGTCAATCCGGCGTTTGATCTGAGACCCGCAACCGAGGATCTTGATTCCATGTTTGAAGGATATGACGGGGATTATTCCGGTATTGATCCGGAAAGAGCAGAGGTTTACCGCCTGTGTGAAGAGAAGGAGGTCGGCATAACGGTCATGAAGGGATTTTTCGGGGGCGCTTTGTTTGATGAAAAGCGATCTCCCTTCGGTGTTGCGTTTACACCGCGGCAGTGTATCCATTATGCCCTGACAAGACCCGGTGTATCGTCGATCCTCTGCGGTTATGATACAAAAGAGCAGATTGATGAAGCCGTGTCCTATGAAACCGCTGCGGCAGAGGAGCTCGATTACGCTTCCGTCATAGCCTCTGCTCCCATGCATTCCTATATGGGGCAGTGTACATACTGCGGACATTGCAAGCCCTGTCCGGTAAATATTGATATTGCCATGGTGAATAAGTTTTATGATCTTGCTAATGCTCAGGAGAAGGTCCCGGAAAGTGTGAAGGCTCATTATGAAGCGCTCGGAGCAACGGCTGCTGCCTGTGTGGGATGCAAAAGCTGCGAAAGCAGATGCCCTTTTGGCGTAAAAATTGCTGAAAGGATGAAAAGGACGCAGGAGTTATTCGGCTGTTAGGACCATCCTCCCCGACCCTCTCCCCCGGTCGGAGACAGCCTTCGTATCCCTTTCTATGGCTTTCACTTCCTGCCCTCAAAAAATGAGGGCCTTCTTTTTGTCACACCGGCGTATACGTGTTATAATGAACAAGTCAGAAAAGAGGGTTATCATGAAAAATAAAAAAGAAACTGTTTACAGCAAAGTGGATGAGCTGCCGGAGGGCAGGGCTTCCGATGAGATCACGGAAGGTTGTCTGGTTCTGGAGGGCGGAGCCTGGAAGGGACTGTATACCGCCGGAGTACTGGATTCGTTAATGAAAAACGGGATCAACCTCGATACAACGGTCGGGATCTCGGCCGGGGCGCTTTTTGGCCTGGGCTATGTATGCGGCCAGATTGGCTGGGCCGCCAAAATAGACCTGACCTACCGGCATAGCAGCGAGTACTGCGGACTCAGGGCCATGAAGCGCGATCACGGTATTACCGGCTTTTCCTATCTCTACGATACTCTGCTAAAAATGTATCCCATGGATATCCGGCGTCTTAAGGAGCCAGGCAGAAGATTCCTGGTCGGCGCCACCAATATGAAAACCGGCCGGATCACCTATTTCGAAAAAGGCAAATGCAATCTGAAGCGGGCGATCCGGGCATCTGCAACGGTTCCCTATATTTCCAGGCCGGTCGTAATCGACGGCATTCCCTATCTGGATGGGGGCTGCGCCGAAAAGATCCCCTATCCCTGGGCAAAGGAAAACGGCCAGAAAAAGATCGTCGTGGTCAAAACCAGGGAGTGGGAATTCCGGAGGAAGGAAGGAGCGCCGTCTATCGCAAAGCTCCTGTACCGAGGATATCCCCAGCTTCTGCAGAGCCTGGAGGAGGGAGGCAGAAGGTTCAATCAGATGACAGAAGAGCTGAAGGAGCTGGACCAAAAGGGAGAAGTCTTTGTCATGGCGCCTTCAAAGCCCGTTACGGTATCCCGCTTTGAAGGCGATATGGAGAAGCTCGGGGAGCTGTACTGGCTCGGGTATCAGGATATGGAAGCAAAGCTGGATCAGCTGAAATCATATTTGAAAGGAGAATAAAAATGCCGTTTATCAATTCAAAAGTTAGTGTCAAGATCACAGAGGAACAGGAAAAAGAGTTAAAGACGCGTCTCGGACAGGCGATCTCTATCCTTCCCGGGAAGAGCGAAAGCTGGCTGATGACCGGGTTTGAAGACGAATACCATCTGTATTTCCGTGGAGATAACAGTGAGCCGGCCGCCTTCATCGACGTAGCGCTTTTCGGAGGTCCGGACAGAGCGGCCTTTGAAAGGATGACCGCAGAGTTGACAAAGATCTACGGGGAAGTTCTCGGGATCGCGGCGGACCATATGTACATCCGTTATTCGGCGACCCCCGACTGGGGTTGGAACGGAGGAAACTTCTGACAATGGTCTTTGTCTTCTACCCTTTACTGGCCCTTCTTTTATTTGCGAAAGCAAAGGTTGCGCGGCGGGGAGAATGGAATGAGGAAGCGCTTTCTTTTCATCAGACGAAGGCGCTTCTGGGCTTTCTGGCGATCATCATTCTTTTTCACCATGCCTCCCAGCGGATCTGCGCTCCCTGGCTTCCTCCGGAGGTTATCACGCACGGTCTGGATGCCTTTGTATACGTCGGTTATCTTTGTGTGGCGGTTTTCTTCTGCTTCTCGGGTTACGGGATGTATACCGCTTACCGTTCAAAGGCTCATTTTTTCAAGGGATATTTCGTGAAACACATCCTTCCGATCGTTCTGCCGGCCGTGGTGATGTGGCTTGTTTTTTATGCGATCGAAAGAGGGCGGGGAATGAAGATCGATCCGCCGGTTGTGATCAACGCCTACAGCTATATCTGGTACATCCCGGCGATTGTTTTTTTATACCTGATATTCTGGATCGCCTTCGGTCTTGTGAAGACCGAAAAGGCCGGCCTGTGTATCCTGCTGATCGGTACGATTATCTATTCTGTTCTCTGCTTTTTCCTCGGTGCCGGCACCTGGTGGTATAATACCCATCATCTGTTTATCGTCGGTGTTCTCGTCGGGAAATACAAAGAGCAGCTCTTGCGCGTGCTGAAAAGGGGCTATGTGATATGGATCATCCTTACGGCATTTATCACAGCCTTCGGCTTTGCGATCTCGAACTATTATTATCCCATCATCACCGCCTTCGGAGGACGCTATACGGATTTCGGACATTTTATTGCCGAGCTCACAGGCCAGACCGTAAGCGCTTTTACCTTTTCGTTCCTTGTCCTTCTGATCGGAATGAAGGTCCGGATCGGAAACCGGCTTCTAAGCTTCCTCGGAGTCTTTACATTGGAGCTTTACCTTGTGCATCCTCTGTTCGTGCAGTTGCTTGGTTTTTCCTTTGTGGACAACGTTTCCGGTCCTGTGTTCTATATAAAAGACCAGACGCTTTATCTTCTTGCCGTGATCGCCTTATCGATCCCTCTTTCTTTTCTCCTGCATAAGGGCGTTCAAAAGCTCTGCCGGAAGGACAGGTAAAATGGGGCCATTACTTTCTGTCACGTTTTGTCGCTGTCCTTCAGGCTCTCTACTACCTTATGTCCTTTTTCTGCAAGATAGTCATAGGCCTGCGCGCCCTTGTCAGCGATCTTA
>JAFSXN010000006.1 GCA_017444015.1 Lachnospiraceae bacterium
TCAGGCACCGGATCGAGATATTTTAACGATCAAAGTTTCAATAATCCTCCTAACATAAGATAGCATACTTCCTTGAAAAATAAAAGAGATACTGCTACAATGTATACAAAATATGGTCTGTCGGAGGTTTGGAAAAAACGACAGACTCTGGGAAAGTGCGGAGAGCATTTTCGGGGATGGTGGATGAAATATAAGATACAAAAGGGTGTATCATACGAATTCGGCGCATTGGCGGTCAAGGAAGGCGGGATCAATTTCTGTATAGCCGCTTCCGGGTGTCGAACGCTTTTTTTGTGTATTTATGATGAGAAGGGCAGTCTGCTTGTCCGGGCGGATCTGTTAAAATACCACGCTTTTGGCAACGTCTACAGCGTACTCGTCGGGATCGACGCTTCCCGGGAGCTTTATTATACGGTGGAAAAGGACGGGAAGATCTTTATCGATCCGTATCTGAAGAATGTAAAGAGGATCCGGAAATGGGGCGAGGTACGAAGAAAAGGGCATATCGATCCTGCGACCCTTCTGCCTCTCGGCTACGACTGGGAGGATGACAGGCCGCTGAAGCTTGATTTTTCTGAGGTCATCGCCTATGAGCTCCACGTCCGCGGCTTTACAAAGGATGCGTCCTCGAAGGTGGCGCACAGGGGGACTTTCCTCGGACTTGTAGAGAAGTTAGACTATATAAAGGACCTTGGAATCACGCAGCTTGTTCTTCTGCCGGCGTATTTCTTCTATGAGTTTGATGCCGAGTACAGTCTGCGCTATCAGGACGTGATCTATAATTCCGACTCCTCTGAGAAGGAAAGCGCGAGGATGAACTTCTGGGGCTTTAAGAACGCGAATTATTTTATGCCCAAGCCGGAATATTCAAGCTCCAATGATTTTGTGACAGAGTTTAAGGATATGGTCAAGACCTTTCATAAGGCCGGGATCGAGATCGTGATGCGGTTCTATTTCCCGGACAGCGTGAACCGGAATGTCGTGGTTTCGTGCCTCGAGTACTGGGTGAAGGAGTACCATATCGACGGCTTTTTCCTGATGGGCGAGAATCTTCCCATGCGGTTGATTGCTTCCAACGATGTTCTGTTTGATACCAAGATCTATTATTCGTATTTTAATGAGGGAGAGCTTCCGAGGGATAATCTGAATCCGCGTCTTGCGGTCTGCGGCAGAGATTATATGAATGTGGCGCGGAGATACTTAAAGAGCGACGAGGATATGTTGAATGCCTTTCTGAAGGCGCAGAACGAGAATCCCGCCCTGATCCATAGGATCAATTATATCACAAGCTATGAGGGCTTTACCTTAAACGACCTGGTCTCCTATGATTATAAGCACAACGAGCCAAACGGCGAGGGGAACCGGGACGGTGAGAACTATAATTACAGCTGGAACTGCGGAGCGGAGGGTCCCTCCCGGAAGAAGCAGATCCAGAGCCTTCGGATGAAGCAGATGAAGAATATCCTGCTGATGTTACTAAGTGCCAGAGGTGTTCCGATGCTGCTTGCCGGGGATGAGTTTATGAACTCTCAGTCCGGCAACAATAATCCCTACTGCCAGGACAACCATATCAGCTGGCTGAACTGGAGGGATACAAGCAGCTCCAGAGAGCTTTATGAGTATGTCAAAGGGCTGATTGCCTTTCGGAAGGCCCATCCCATTGTGCATATGCTCCACGAGCCCAAGATGTTGGATTCTCTGTCCTGCGGCTATCCGGATCTTTCCTACCATGCGGAACAGGCCTGGTATCCGAAGCTGTATAACCATATTCGTCATATCGGGATGATGTTCTGCGGAAAATACGCGAAGCGGCCGGACGGGAAGGACGACGATTTTATCTATATCGCCTACAATATGCACTGGGAGAGCCATGAATTCGCCCTGCCTAAGCTCCCCAAGGGGTTTAAGTGGGAGGCGGAGCTTTCAAGCGAGGCCGGAGGAGTTCAGGCAGTGAATGCGGGACTTTTCGAAAAACAGGAGAACGTCATCGTCGCGCAGCGCTCGGTGCTTGTACTAAGGAGCGTGCAGGGGCTGGATTAATAGAGATTTGATGCGCACGATTGCGGTAAGGAAGGCGCTTTCAGCGCTCCGCAATCGGCGCAATAGGAAACGAATTAATTCGTTTCCTATATTTAAAAATAAATGGAGGTTTGGGATGATAGGAGACAGAAGGATATTGTTTTCGGGGATGCAGGCGACGGGAAATCTGACGCTTGGAAACTACCTCGGGGCGCTGAAAAACTGGGTTACGCTTTCGGATGAATACGAGTGTTATTATTCGGTGGTGGATATGCATTCGATCACGATCCGCCAGGATCCGGCAGAGCTCAGAAAGCGGGCAAGGGCTTTGCTTACGCTCTATATCGCGGCGGGGATCGATCCCGAAAAGAGTATCATTTACTATCAGTCGCATGTTTCGGCTCACGCGGAGCTTGCCTGGATCTTAAACTGTTTTACCTATATGGGCGAGCTGAACCGGATGACCCAGTTCAAGGATAAATCAGCTAAGCACGCGGACAATATTAACGCCGGACTCTTTACCTATCCGGTACTGATGGCGGCGGATATCCTGTTGTATCAGGCGGATGTCGTTCCTGTAGGGGTCGATCAGATGCAGCATCTGGAGCTGACCAGGGATCTGGCGCAGCGCTTTAACGCGCTCTACGGAGATGTATTTACGGTGCCGGAGGCTTATATCGGAAAGGTCGGAGCAAAGATTATGAGCCTTCAGGATCCATCGAAAAAGATGTCCAAGTCCGACGAGAATCCCAATGCCAGCATCTACCTGATGGACGATCCCGATACGATCCGAAGAAAATGCAAACGGGCGGTCACGGATTCCGAGGCGCAGATCCGCTATCGGGACGAGCAGCCCGGGGTCAAAAATCTGATCGATATTTACTCCGCCTGTACCGGGAAAACGCCTGCAGAGACGGAAAAAGAGTTTGAAGGAAAGGGCTACGGAGAGTTTAAGGAGGCCGTGGGAGAAGCCGTGGTCTCTGTCCTTTCGCCGTTACAGGCCCGGGTGAAGGAGCTTGAGAAGGATAAGGAATATATCGACAGAGTGATCAGGAACAATGCCGAGCGGGCAGGCGCGACAGCGGTGAAGACTCTCCGCAAGGTGCAGAAGAAGGTAGGGTTTCCGGAAAGACCGAGGTAGGCTATGGAAAAATATGTTGCGTACTTATCAACCTATACGGATGAAAAGGATGATCATGGGATCCGGATCTATGATGTGGACGTCGAGAAGGGGCGGATGACAGAAAGAAAGCGGATCAAGATCACCAATGCTTCCTATGTGACCATTGCTCATAACGGGGAGCATCTCTATTCCATTACGGACACCGGGGTGGTTGCATACAGGATTGAGAAGGACGGAGAGCTGACGAAGCTGGATCGCGCCTCCATCAATGGGATGAGGGGATGCTACCTGTCAACCGACTATACAGACAGCTTCCTGTTTGTTGCTGGCTATCACGACGGCAAGATCACGGTATTGAAGCTGAAAGAGGATGGCTCGATCGAAAAAATAGCAGATGAAATTTATTTAAAGGGCGGCGGCAGTATTGCCGAGCGGAATTTCCGGCCCCATGTCAGCTGTGTCAAGATGACAAGAGATAATAAGTTCCTCTGTGCCGTGGCTACCGGAAACGATCACGTCATGGTGTATTCGCTGAATCCGGCCACCGGAAAGCTGAAGCTTGCGGATATCGTCCGCTCCGAGCAGGACAGCGGTCCGAAATATATCAAGTTCCGAAGAGACGGGAAATTCGCGTATGTGATCCATGAGATCTCTGATACGATCGATGTATACAGCTACTCGGTCGACGATCGGGGGAATCCTGTGTTCAATAAGGTCCAGAAGATCCAGACAGTGAATGATTATCATGCGGGAGGCTCCGCTGCCTGCGCTATGGATTTTTCGCCGGATCATAAATATTTATTCTGCTCCAATGCCGGGGACAATTCCATCGGAGCCTTTGCCATCGACGACGAGACAGGGGAGCTTACGAAGAAATTTGTGCTTCCGATCAGCGGGGACTATCCGAAGGATATCTGCTGCTTCCCGGATCTGAAGCATATCCTGAGCGTCAATAACGAATCCGATTCGCTTACCTTCTTTACAATGGATCTTAAGAAAAATACCATCGTGATGAACGGTCCGCAGATCAATGCTCCCAAGGGGAACAGTATCGTGATGAAAAGGTTAGAGGATTAGAGGGATGCGGCATTTAGAACACAGGAAAAGACGGTTCGATTCTGTCAGGACAGCTGTTTTGCTGCTTGCCCTGGCAGGTTTTTTGGGCATCTCGATTTTTTCTTTCGATACGGTTCAGGCAGGAGAAACAGAGGAATGGGCGCTGATCCTTGCGAATAAACAGACACCGATCCCGAAGGACTATGAAGCCGAGCTTACCTTCTGCGACAGCGCACATGAGGTCGATGAACGGATCGCGAAACCGCTTTCTCAGATGATTGCGGCAGCGGGGAAGGACGGCGTGATCTTAGAGGTCTGTTCCGCCCACCGCAGCTATGAGAGGCAGGTCGAGCTGTTTCGGAATAAGATCGATGGTCTGATGCGTTCAGGCCTTTCTTACTATGAGGCGTATAAAACGGCTTCCTACTCGGTGACGGTTCCCGGAACGAGCGAGCATCAGCTGGGGCTGGCGCTGGATATCGTGACTCCGGGCTATACCGATCTGGACGCGGGCTTCGGAGAGACCGAGGCCGGGAAGTGGTTAGCCGAAAACTCAGCGGATCACGGTTTTATTCTTCGCTATCCCCTGGGGAAAGAACACATCACCGGGATCATTTATGAGCCATGGCATTTTCGCTACGTCGGGGTAAAAGCGGCGAAGGAGATCACAAAGCGGGGGATTACACTGGAAGAATATTTAGAGGATATAATTCAGTAGTAGAAATAAGAATAAGAACATGAATGAAAAAGAGTTAAAAAAAATCGCGATCGAAAAGTATATCAATATTCAACGTATTAAGAAGCATGGGCAGGAAGAAATAGACTATCAGGAAAAAATAGCCAAGGCTGAATTACAGGCATTAGGAATCCCTGCAGATGATCTTGAGATAGAGTAAGGAGTATGGATTGTATAAAATAATATCGATGGACGGGGCTGCCAAACGAGGGCAGCTCACAACGGTACACGGCGTTATAGAGACTCCGGCCTTTATGAACGTCGGTACCCAGGGCGCAATCAAGGGCGCGGTTTCCACAGAGGATCTTCGGGAGATCGGCTGCCAGATCGAGCTTTCGAATACCTATCACCTTCACGTTCGACCGGGGGATGAGGTGATTCGGGAACTTGGAGGTTTACATAACTTTATGGTCTGGGATCGGCCGATCCTTACGGATTCCGGAGGCTTCCAGGTATTTTCTCTCAGTTCTCTTCGAAAGATCAAGGAAGAGGGCGTTTTTTTTAATTCGCACGTGGACGGCAGAAAAATCTTTATGGGACCGGAGGAAAGTATGAGGATCCAGAGCAATCTGGGCTCGACGATCGCCATGGCCTTTGATGAATGTCCACCGGCCCTTGCGGAGCGAGGCTATGTTCAACCCTCCGTAGAGCGGACGACGAGGTGGCTTGAGCGCTGCAAAGCGGAGCTTGACAGGCTGAACGGTCTTCCGGATACCTTGAATAAAGAGCAGCTTCTCTTTGGGATCAACCAGGGTGCGATCTATGATGATATCCGGATCGAGCATGCAAAGCGGATCTCGGAGCTTGAGCTGCCGGGATATGCCATCGGAGGGCTTGCGGTGGGAGAAACCCATGCCGAGATGTATCGGATTTTAGAGAGTACCGTGCCGTATCTTCCCAAGGATAAGCCGACCTATCTGATGGGAGTGGGAACGCCGGAAAATATTCTGGAGGCGGTAGAGAGGGGCGTAGATTTCTTCGATTGCGTCTATCCCTCCAGAAATGGCAGACACGGGCATGCCTATACGAAGTACGGGAAGCTGAATCTGATGAACCAGAAATATGAGAAGGATATGAGGCCGCTGGAGGAAGGTTGTCAATGCCCTGCCTGTAAAAAGTATTCGAGGGCTTATATCAGGCATCTTTTAAAGGCAAAGGAGATGCTTGGGATGCGGCTCTTAGTACTGCATAATCTGTATTTTTATAATCATTTGATGGAGAAGATCCGAACGGCTATCGAGGAGCATCGGTATACGGACTTAAAAAAACAGACGATTGAGGAACTCAGAACGGAGAACTAAAAATCGGTAATATGTCGGTAATCGCGGGAAGGGAGATTGCAAAGATGAAAATGTACAATAACTTAATTAAATTCATTATGCTTATGACAGGAGCATGCTTGCTTTCTATGATGCTTCCCGGCACTGCTAGGGCTGAAGAATCATATAATGATGTGTCAGCCTCCGAAGTAATTGTTATCGACGGCGGGTCCTGTGGAGATAATCTGACCTGGACCTTCGACAGTTCAAATACGCTTATCATCAGCGGAAGCGGAGCCATGACGGATTTTTCGGCGACATATTCGGAGGGTTATGATGATGTAACCTGGAATTGTCCGTGGTACAGGTATTATACTCCTTATGGAGGAGGACAATACAATTCCTATATTGAAAATATTGTCCTTGAGGATGGTATTACCCATATTGGAGTAAGAGCCTTTATGGGCGCGCAGAATGTCAGGGAAATCATAATCCCCGAAGGTGTTGCATCCATCGGTTCCCGCGCTTTCAGCGAATGCTACCGTCTTGAGCATCTCGTGATTCCCGCTTCCGTTCAAAGCATTATCCCGGAGGGAGAGGAAGGTATTTCCAATATAATAAGCGCATCAGGCAACCTGAAAACAGCCGGACCGGAGGGAGGAGACTATGACATCGAGTTCGGCTGGAGAGATTTCATCCCTGCGTTTGCCTTTGCTGCCGGGACTGGTTTAGAACGCATTGAGCTTCCTGATGGTCTCGTTTCGATAGGAAATTATGCCTTTTATCAGACGAATATACAGGAGATGGTATTGCCAATCGGAATAAAGGAAATTGGAGAGGGAGCATTCTCACAATGCTATTCTTTGACCCATCTTGTTATTCCTTCAAGTGTAGAAACAATAGGTTCGTCATATTCAAGCGATTCCGGTGCGATTAACGCTGAGAATCTGAAAACAGCGGGGCCAACAGGGGGAGATTACAATATCGAATACGGATGGACAGAGAAAATTCCGGATGGCGCGTTTGCGTTGAGCTGTATAAAATCTATTGTATTTCCTGAGGATATTCAGGAAATCGGTACAAGAGCTTTTTACGGAAGCAGGCTTTCTGAGGTTGTTATTCCGGATTCCATCACCAGCGCAGGTGAAGAAGCTTTTTCAAACTGTTATGAATTAAAGCATGTTATAATACCCGGAACAGTATCACTTCAATACGGAGTCTTTTCCGGATGTGACAGTATACAATCAGCAGGCCCCATAGGCGGAGGATATGATCTGGAATATGGATATACAGGAAAACTTCCATATGAGCTTTTCAGTAATATGTACTCACTCACCTATTTAAGGATTCCACAGAATATAACAGAAGTGGATTTTGGAATTCTGCGGAACGCGTATAACTTAAAGACGGCAGGTCCCATAGGCGGAGGCTTTCAGATCGAGTTTGGCTGGACTTATGAAATCCCGAGTGGCGCGTTTGCAAGTAGTTATCTGGAGGAGGTTTATCTTCCGGAAGGACTTTCAGTTATATCACAAAGCGCTTTTGCATATTGCAACAGACTTTCAAGGATAGTGATTCCGGACAGTGTTACCGAGATCAGATCGTCGGCATTTCAATTTTGTCAGAAGCTGCAGGGGAGCTTTGCGCCTCCTTCCCTTACTGTTCTCGGATCTCAGTCTTTTGAGAATTGTTCTCTGTTAGAGGGGTTTGATATACCTTCCGGCGTATCTGAGATCGGAAGCAGTGCCTTCGCAGGATGCGTCGCTCTTAAGAGGCTTACCCTGCACGAGGGACTTGAGAAAATAGATAATGGCGCGTTTTATGGGTGTTCTTCCCTGTCATCGATCACACTGCCCGAAGGCCTTTCTTATTTTCATCCCTCATCAATTGTCAGAACCGGAATCAAAGCTCTGACCATTCCCTGGACGGTAACCGGTTACGGGGGGAGTTATTCATCCAGTACAAGCGGCAGTCAGGAGCTTACGGAGCTTACTCTTGAGGACGGGATGTCTTATTCGTATGATCTGCTTGGAAGAAGAGAGGTATATGGCTCTACACCAGCAGGGATTTTACGCCCGCAAATCCTTCATATACCGGAATCCATGGAGGATCTGGTTATTTCAGGTTTGGTGAAGTCGGATGGCAGCGGTCTCCGGGAAATTTATTACGGAGGGAGTCCGAAAAGCTGGGCACAAACCTATAATGATTCGAGTAATGATGATCTTTCGGAAGTCGTGATCCATTTTGCCAAGGAGGATGAAGAGGAAGGAGCGGAATATCATCAGGTTACCTTTGAGACAAACGGAGGAAGTGCTGTCAGGGCTATGCAGATACAGGACGGCAGAACTGTTCCGCTAGGGATCAGTGTTAAAAGCTATAAAGCCGGTTATTATCTGATAGGGTGGTATTCTGACAGTGAGCTTACAAGGCAGTGGCTCGCGTCTACCCCGGTGCATTCAGATATTACGTTGTACGCAAGATGGAGTATTTACAACTATAGCCATTCTTCTCTTGTCAGCAAACGAATATATTATTATTCTCCTTATCTGTCGAATGATCTGTATGGACTTAACAGATCAAATTACGCAGGAAGCTATGAAGATACCAAAGGGTATTTTGAGACGGTAAAATGGGGAGAAAGCCTGTTTAAGAATGCCTCGGATAAACAAAGTAAAAATATTGCCCTTCTTGCTGCAGTGCTGAGCGCAGCAGCAGAGGGACGCGATAAGGACGCAGGACAATCCGCGGACGGAAATGATGGGGATTATATCGCTAACGCATATAAGGCGCTTGAAATGGATGATTTTTATCTCTACAGCTATCCTGGAACGCCCCTTTATAATAGAGGTGAACTGGATTATGCAAAGGACGATCATCTGGCATTCTCCATTGCCTGTAAGAAAATGGATCTGGGCGACGATACGGAAAATCTTGTAATAATTACCTGCCGTGGAACTCAAACGGATTGGGAGGCCAGTCAGGACAAGATAACAGGGCATAATAAGGATTATTACGGTTATTCATCTTATGATTTCGTAAATGATTTTTATTCAGATGTTTGGAACGGTCTCAATTACTTCTTTGATCATCATTCAAACCTGCAAAAGGGAAAGGTTAAATTTCTGGTAACCGGACATAGTCTGGGAGGAGCAGCTGCCAATTTAGTCGGAGCGAAGCTGACATCTTTTGAAAGTGGATGGGCAAAGAAGGACAATGTTTTTGTCTATACGTTTGGCGCACTGAATTCCATATACAGAAGTAATTCGGTAACAGCCGGTTTTAACAATATACATAATATCTATAACCTTTATGACACATTCGGACCGTCAAAGTATGGAAATCAAAGTTCAATCGGTATTCCTGTTCTCCATAATGAGATCGGGACCGTGTACGGGAAGTTCGGGCATATGGATTTTTTCAGCTATCCGTTTGTAAAGCCAGATGCGGATGATATTAATCATTGCTATAATCATATTATGCAGGGATATATTCAGGCTATAAAAAAGGGCTGGGTTGTATGCGGCTATACAAAGCATAAGTTTGCATGTCCTGTTGATGTTGCCGTGTATAAAGGAGATACAGTAGTAGGGAAGATTGAGGAGAATGAGATCAGGGAGGAGTTGACGATCATACCGGCCTTTATTCTTGGAGATGAAAAATACTTTTTCCTGCCGGATGATGGTACTTATACCATCCGTGTAACTGCGACAGGAGAAGGGACCATGACATATACGGTTACGGATGAGGATGCAGAGGATTCTGAAAGTAAGAGCTTCGAGAATATCAGACTGGAGACCGGAAAGGAAATGAGCAGCAGTGTGAAGAAGGGAGCTGATGTTCAGGATTCAAGGCTTTTTGTGGAAAATGAATCCGGTTCTCCTGCAAAGGAAATTAAGGAAGATGGATCGGAGGTGTCTGTCTCACCGGATGATCTTCCGCAGGATGACGGAGAATTTTCCATTAACCTGGTCGAGACAGCGGGGTTTGTCTACACCGGAGAAAAACATACCCCGGGAATCCTTGTACGAAGTAATGGAAGTGTTTTGAAAGAGGGAGTCGGATATTCCCTGACCTGGCAGAATAATCTGAATGCATCGACTGAAATAAAGAAGGCTGCGGTATTAGTCTCGGGCAGAGGAGACCTAAAAGGGAAAGCCTCTATCAACTTCGATATCCTGCCTAAAAGCATAGCAAAAGGAGATACTCAGGGAGAGACAACCTCTGTATGGGCGCTGGAGCCTTTGTATATCGCAGTGGGCCAGAAAGCGGTTCCGGTCTTGATCTATAACGGATACAGGCTTACAAATAAGGATTACACTTTAGATTTAACGGGGAAGATAAACGGGGATACAGAACTGACCATAACCGGAAAAGGGAACTTTACTGGGAGCCGGACAGTAACTGTAAAAGCGGTTCAGAAAGCAGAGTTGAAGAAGCTAAAGATTTTTGCCGTTAACGAAAAGCTGACCTATGATGGAACAGAAAAAAAGCTATCCGATATTAAGGTGACGGACGCGGCTACAAAGAAATCCCTGACAGAGGGTGTAGATTATACTGTTCTGTACTCCGATAATATAATCGACGCAGGTTCAAAAAAGATAGTTGTGACAGGGCTCGGGCTGTACAGTGGATGTTCTGCAGTCATAAAATATCAGCTTCTTCCGGCGAAGGTGAAGGCAGATGTGAAAACGACGTCCGTCACATATTCAAAAAACGGGACAATACCTGAAATAACAGTCACGGTTGGGGAAAAGAATCTTGAAGAGGGGAAGGACTACAGTCTGAAGCTATCCGGAAATACAAAAGCAGGAAAGGGGAAATATACGATTTCTTTCCTCGGAAACTTTAAGGGGAGCACTGCGGTTAAGGGAGAATATGATGTGGCAAAGGCATCAATTTCAGAGGCAGCACTCCTTCTTCCTGACATGGTATATAATGGAAAACCTGGTATTTATGCCTCAGTTCCTTTTATTACAGTCGGGGGAGATACTCTGTCGAAAAATGACTATACCGTGAAATACTATGATGAGAATCATCGTGAAATCAATGCAGCGAATAAGCTTACGCTTGATGCGATGGAAAGTGAGACAATTACCGCGGCAATAGAGGGCAAGGGTAATTATCAGGGCAGTATTTCTGGGACCTACAAGGTAATCCAGCTGTCCGGAGAAGAAAAAAGTCTGTCGGGCGCTAAGATTACGGGGGTAAACGGGAAGACGATATCCGGATATTCCTACAAGGGTTCAGCTATTGTTCCCGCTATCGCAGTAAGCCTTGGCAGCGGTAAAAATGCGGAGACGGTTCCTGATTCAGGTTACGATATTACGTGCTTTAATAACGTACATAAGGGGACGGCAACAATCCTAATAAGGGCGAAGGAAGGAAGCGGATATGCCGGAAGCACATCCGTAACTTTCAAGATTCTTCCAATGAATCTGCAGAAAATAAGCTGAACAGATGTTCTTATTTTTCAATCCTGAAATGGAGCGAATACCAGATGAGATGCGAAGCGGTGATATGGATTACCTGGGTTAGCTTGTATTGCGGAATGACCGGGATCCGGGAATAGAAACGATCGAGGTGTATTATGAAGTTAAGGGAATTGGTCATAACCGACTTTAGAGGTTTTTCAAAAGCGAAAATTGCTCTTGATGAGAAGACCTCCATTTTCTTTGGCGTGAATGGAGTCGGAAAAACCTCTGTACTCAGGAGCATTAACCTGCTGTATGCCAGTATACTTAATAAAACGGTAAATCGTAGAGAACTACGGCAGCAGTATAATATTGAACTGGATGATATTCGCTATGGAAAGCCTTTAACAACCATACAGGGGACTTTTATGATGGGTACGGAAGACGGAGAACCGATCATTTATGAAAGAGGAATGGAACGTAAGTCCGGTAAACGTACACATTCTAAGACATCCTTAGACGAGATCGTTTTATCCATTCAGGAATCTTACTTGAGCGATGAAGCCCAGAATAATATCCCGGTATTTGTAAACTATGGTACAAACAGATTGGTTCTTGATATTCCGCTGCGTATCCGAACTCACCATGAGTTTGATATTTATTCAGCGTATGAGAAAGCGATAGAAAATAAGATTGACTTTCGTACTTTTTTTGAATGGTATCGGAATCAGGAGGATGTGGAGAATGCGGCAAAGGTTGAGAAAAAGGATTTTGAATATAAAGATCGTTTATTGAATGCGGTCAGAAGGGCGATTGTGGCGATGCTTCCGGAATTCGAAAATATTCATATCAGCAGAAAGCCAAGACTGGAAATGGTAGTGGAGAAGAAAGGCCTGCGGTTAAATGTGTCACAGCTTTCGGATGGTGAGAAATGTATATTGGCGATGTTTGGAGATCTGGCAAAAAGACTTTCACTGGCAAATCCAAATCTTCCGGACCCCTTGATGGGAGAGGGTGTTGTTTTGATCGATGAGATAGAGCTGCATATGCATCCGTCATGGCAGAGGATGATCTTAAGCGTACTGAGGAATACCTTTCCGAATATTCAGTTCATTATCACAACCCACTCTCCGGTTGTGTTAAGTGAAGTGAATGATTCATATCGTGTTTTCTTTATGGCAAATGATGGACAGGAAACTACGATTACAGATTTTAGCAGGCTGGACGGGTTTGATATTAACTACATCCTGGAAGAGTTTATGGGAACCAAATCCAGAAATGGGCAGACAGAGAATCTGGTCCGTGCCCTTTACGAGGCAATTCAGGCGCGAAATATAAAAAGTGCAGAGAAGAGCCTTATAATGTTAAGAGAGCTTACAAATGAGGGAAATGAGGATGTGATTATGGCTGAAATGCTGATGAGGAAGGAGGGAATGATCTGATGCTCTTTATTCAGAAGCTTGAAGAACCGACGTTTCTGACATCGTACATTAAAAAGCATCCGACTGCCAATTATGAGAGTGAATCTTTTAGGCCATTTTATCATGTTCTTAAATCAACTTTGATAAAGGAGCAGAAAGGGCTTTGTGCTTATTGCTGTGGGCCGATATCAATGGATAATTCCCATAACGAACATATTGAACCACAGCATCAAAAAGATGGTACGTATAGCAGACGTAGTCTGGATTATGATAACATTGTAGCTTCGTGTAATTCTGCTTCTACTTGTGGAAGCCGGAAGGGCAATAACTATGATGAACAACGCTTTGTTTCACCGCTGCAGAAGGGTTGCGAACAGCGGTTTTCCTACGATCCTGATGGATATATAAGAGGAGATGAATATACGATATCTTTACTAAATCTGAATTCATATCGTTTGCGACAAGCACGAAAAGCAGTCTTCAAAATGATAATGAATATGAGAAATGATGATATACGTTCGGCTTTTTGCTGTGATCAGGAACAGTACTGGCCTTATAGCAATGTGATATCCTGGTATTTAAGAGAAAAATGTGACTGAAGAGTTTAATGGTTTACATAAAATCTAATTATCCCACCTTTCAATCCTGCAATGGTGCGGCTTAGTCTTGTCGCCTTTCTCATATGTGACAGCGATTAAAAGCGGATCGTCTCCCAGTCCCTCGATCGAAGAAGCATAGTTTCTTAAGCGGATCTGTTCTATGGCCCCCTCCGGTGTTCCGTCGGCCTTCAGCTCGATAATAAGGGGTGGCACCGGGTCATATTTCTTTGGAATATATGCCATATCTGCATATCCTGTGCCGGAGGGCAGCTCCTCTAACTTGATATAATGGTCGCGATAGGTAAAGAAAGCCAGTTTGATGACCGCTCGCAGTGCCTGTTCATCATTATACCATAACGGGGTGCTTTCTTTCATATGTACAAGACGTATATTTTCAGCTACGGCATCGGCATTCCCCGAAATTATATCGGCAAGCAGCTGTTCACTTTCTTTCAGGCGTTTAATGGTTTCCTTGTGCGATACCTTGTGGATCATTCTTCCGAATTCCTCGATTATTTCATAGTTTGGGATCAGTCCCTCCCGCTTCTCCTGATCATAGGTGATATAGCCAAAATGTGTCAGAAGTGTCAGTACATCGTCTGCGGTATCAAAGGTCACGAGATCGTTTTGAAACGCCTGTGTATCAAATGAAACCGAAAGCCCTGCCGTAAGCCGTTCTACCGCATCTCCCAGTCCGTCAAAATCCATATTGATATAACTGAGCGCGCCGTAGACCGCGGAGGTCTGCCCCCAGTAGGATTTGAACAAGCCTCTGTCTGCGGCTTTCATGACTGAATTCGGGTTATATACCGAGATCGGCTCTCCGGTATCCGTATATAACGTATAGCCATTGTACCATTCGCGCATCATTTCAAAGGATCTGTCGTATTTCAGGCAGACCTCTTTTACATCAGCCTCTGTAAAGCCGGTATATGGCGCAAATCCATCCGGTTCAAGAATGGAATATTCGCAGAATTCGGAGATCGCTGATTGGGTACCGTCCAAGTTTGAATTTTCGTCAGAAAATTCAAACATTGCTTCACGTTCTCGCAGAGAATGTGAAGCTTCCTTAATCATAGGGAGGATACCTGTCATATACGCCGCCGCAAAAACCTTTTTCGTTATCTCACTCTTAAAAAGGGAACGAAGAAACTCCAGGTAATTCTTCCGGATCTTTTCTGTACTGTCGGTATCCCTTACCGGCGCGTCCCACTCGTCGATAATCGCGATGAACTTTTTTCCGGTCAGACCGGTGACAGCTGTCAATGCTTCCTTCACAGTATTCGTATCCAGCTCCTTGACTTTAGCAGATTCTGTTATTACAATATCGGAAGAGATCCGGGTGCTTACAGCCAGGATCAGGAAAGGAGAAATCTATGTTAAAAATATGGAAACGCCTGATGGCTCTGACACTGACTTTTGCAATGCTTCTGCCGGGGACGCCGATCGCGAAGTCCCTGGGTTTTGGCGTGATAGTGGCGAGAGCGGAAGAGCCGAGTATTACGCTGTCTGTGAAGGAGGATCCGAAGGCAGAGATAATACGCTATGGTCAGACTTTAGTGGCTACACTTTCTGACTTTCCGGAGATCGATCCGGAAACCGATATCTTTGAGTGGATCGTTTGGGAAGGGGAGGAGGAACCTTATCCTTATCGATATGGTGATCTCAATGACGATACTGCAACAATGAGAATTACCTGGTCGGATATTGGAAAAAAGTTCTCTGCCAGAGTAACGTATGTTTATGATGAAGAAAGCGAGGAGGAAAAGATCGTAGAGAGCGATCCGATTGAGGTTGGAAAAGCCCTGCTTACGATTCCGGGAGCGGTAGAACCGAGGGTCTTTAATGGCAGCAGTGACGTGACGGTGACACCCGGTCATGTATTGAAGAATCTGACGACATCGAATGGTACTGTGAGCGGAAATGAGATACCCGGAACTGTGAGTGGAAATGAGATACCCGGCACTGTGAGTGGAAATGAGATACCCGGCACTGTGAGTGGAAATGAGATACCCGGTACTGTAAGCGGAAATGAAATGCCCGGTACTGTAAGCGGGAATGAGATAATCGGTACCGTGAGCGGGAATGAGATATCTGATCCGGTGACTTATACGCCGGAGAGTCTGACGGGTACCATGGAGGATCCGTATGTCGGAGAGAATAAAAAAGTATCTTTTTCGGACGTGGCTGCTTTTGCGCTTGGTATAATAAGCGAGGAAGATTGGGACGAAGGCTATGGTACAGACGAGGAGTATAACAGGCAGAACTGGGGGATCTATTACGAGATCGGGACGCAGCTTGTTGATGTAAGAGCTACGATTACGGAGGCACCCCAGACCTTGAGCCTGGTTGACCAGCCTGGGTTGGAAAAGAATCTGGAGGGAGAGACGGTAACGTTTTCGCTTGAGGAGCTAAAGGCTTCGCTAGCCGAAACTTCCAGTTATTATGCAGAGGCGCTTGTTTTTACATTGAAAGGAGCCCCCGTTGAAGGAGCTGAGCTTAAAGATGGCACTTTGACGGTCACAAAGAAGGGCGATTATGTTGTTGAAGCGCAGGCTGTTTCTGTAGATCTGAATGAAGATGGGCTTGATGAATATGGAGAGTCTGCCACGGTAGAGATACCGGTGAGGGTTACCGGAGCGCCGGAAAAAGAGACGGTAAAGAGCGTTGCGGCAAATCCGGCAGGCGGAACCTATAAGATAGCTCAGAACGTAACGCTCTCGACGATGACCGCAGGCGCAGAGATATACTATACCCTGGACGGCACGAACCCGACAAGGGAGAGCACGCTGTATACAGGTGTCATTGAGGTATCTGAAAGTCTTACCTTGAAGGCCATTGCCTGTAAGGAGGGGCTGGAGGATAGTCCGGTCGCGAGCTTTACATATACGATCGACCCGGATACCCAGGAAAAGCCGATCGAGAACATAAAGCTTTCAAACAACGGCCTTGAATTAAAAGAAGGTGATACTGCGGCCCTAACCGCTGAGATTACGCCGACGGATGCCACAGAGAAAACACTTTTCTGGACCAGCACGGATAAGAGCATTGTAACCGTGAACGATGGGCTTCTGAAAGGCATAAACGCCGGGACGGCTGTGGTCAGGGTCAGCAACGCAGACGGAAGCGTTACGGCTGCCTGCGAAGTAACTGTTAAGAAAAAAGCTTCTGAGGAAGAGATTCCCGAGATCGTAAAGGAACTTGACGGTATCGGAGAAACTGTGAGTGGAAATGCGATCACAGAGATCCTCAAGGAGGTCGTCGAAGAAGAAACCGGAGAAACGAGCATCTGGGTCGCCGGTCTGAGTGATTCCTATACTTATACGGGATCAGCGATCAAGCCGCGTCTTGTTGTCTACGATGGCGTGAAGAAGCTGGCAGAGAAGACGGACTATACCGTGACCTATGGGGCGAACAAAACGAAGGAGGGGAGCGTTAAGCTAAGCTTTAAGGGCAGCTATGCAAAGCAGGATAAGGAATATTTATTTGCGATCAACCCCGTTCGACTCGGGAAGGATATCCTGATAGAGGATATAACTGTTGCTGCAAAGAAAAATAATAAGAGCCAGAAACCGGTACCGGTGTTCCGGGATGGAAGCGGTACGGCTGTGAAGGTATCTTCCAAGGATGTAAGCTATACATATCATAAAAGTGAGGATGCCTCGGATCCTGATCTTGGCGGCGTGACCGAACCGGGGATCTATTATATTAAGGCATCGGGGAAAGGTGAAAATTACAGTGGTAGTGATATTGTGAAAGTGACCGTTGTCGATGAAAGCGAGGTCATACCCCTGTCCGGGGTTAAGATCCAAATGGTCAAAAAGAGTCTTGTTTTTACCGGCAGTCCAATCACTCCGGAATACAAGCTGACAGCAGGGACAACTACGCTTGTCAAAGACACGGATTATACAGTTGAATACCTGAACAATACAGAGCCGGGAACGGCGACTGTGATCTTTTCCGCAAAGAGTAATGCCTATACAGGTACGGCGAGCGCCACATTTAAGATTGCCAAGGGCTTAGATGTGACAAAGATCGATAAAGATAAGATTTCGGTAGAGTACGAAAAGAGTGTTCCGTTTGTAAAGACCGGCGCAAAGCCTGCGGTGTATAAGGTGACCGTAGGGGATATGACACTTGTTCCGGGAACGGATTACACGGTAACTTACAAGAACAATAAGGCCGTTGCGGATGCTTCCGACGCAAAGGCGCCGCTGGTAACTGTGAGCTTTAAGGGCAGCTACAAAGGCTCTAAGAGCTATCCGTTTTCGATCACAAAGCAGCCTCTTTCCGAACTGACGTTATCTATTACGGATAAGGTTTGGACAGACAAAGAGAATAATTATGTAAAGCCCGCCATCACGCTGACCGGGGCGGATGGTAAGGCTTTGAGCTCCTCGGATTATACGATCAGCTATTTTAAGAGTAACGGCGTGGAGAAGTTCAGCGGGAAGGCTGTTCTTAACGAGGTGATCGCGGTTAAGCTTACGGCATCGGAGAAGTCGGGTTACCGGGGAACCATTATGGGAACCTACCGCATGATCGATAAGAGTAAAGATATCTCGAAGACCGCAGCTAAAAAGCTTGCGGATCAGAGTTATACCGGAAGCGCGATCACGCTCGATAGTTCGGCGTTTACCGGAATCCTGACCGATAAGAGTACAGAAACGCCACTTGCGTTCGGTACGGACTTCATCGTGGACAGCTATACGAAAAACGTTAATAAAGGAATAGCGAAGGTGAAGCTTACAGGGATCGGCAGCTATGGCGGCTCCAAGACCCTAAGCTTTAAGATCACGGAGAAGACTGCGACCTATAAAGGACTGCTTGATCCGACGACCGGGAAGCTGAAAAAATAGTTGAACAAAAAAGAACATTGAGGAGAATCGTACATAGAAGTAAAGTGACAGAACCGACAGGACAAAGCCCCACAACTGTCGTATGCTTACAAAAGACTTGAAGTATAAAGACAATTTGTGTATGATATAAAAGTTCAGTTTGGTTTTTGATCGGCTGAACTTTTATTCATGGGCGCGTGGAACAAGGAATGCGCCCGAACCAGGCGAGTATAACAGAGGAGAACGGGATATGAGTATTTTATTGACAGAGGGGGCGTCGGGGTCCTCAAGTATTCTTTTGCTGATCGGTTATATCGTGATCTTCGGCGGTATTATGTATTTTATGGTTTTCAGACCGCAGAAGAAGGAGCAGAACCGGGTCGCCGCCATGCTCTCGGAGCTTGAGACGGGGGACAGCGTTTTGACGAGCAGCGGTTTTTATGGAGTCGTGATCGATATCCAGGACGATACCGTGATCGTGGAGTTCGGAAATAACAAGAATTGCCGGATCCCGATGCAGAAGAGCGCGATCACGCAGGTAGAGAAGTCCTGACGGACAACGGTATACAGGAGAACAATATGAGTTTTAGGATAGGTTTAATCCGGGGCGACGGGATCGGTCCGGAGATCGTTACCGAGGCGAAAAAGGTTTTAGATAAGATCGCGTCGGTTTACGGGCATCAGTTTACGTATCAGGAGCTGCTTCTGGGCGGCGCCTGCATTGACGCGACAGGCGAGCCGATCACGAAGGAGACTATTGAGGGAGCGAAGGCTTCGGATGCTGTTTTAATGGGCTCGATCGGCGGTGACGCGGCGACCTCGCCATGGTATAAGCTCGAGCCGGAAAAGCGTCCGGAGGCGGGGCTGCTTGGCATCCGAAAGGCCCTCGGGTTATTTGCGAACTTAAGGCCCGCGGTACTGTATCCGGAGCTTGCCGGAGCCTGCCCTTTGAAGGAAGAGCTGACCGAGGGCGGATTTGATATGCTGATTATGCGGGAGCTGACCGGAGGCCTCTATTTCGGAGAACGGCATACGGGCGTGGAGAACGGGCTTCGGACGGCAGTGGATACTCTGACCTATAATGAGGAAGAGATTCGCAGGATTGCGGTCAAGGGCTTTGAAATCGCAAGGAAGCGAAGAAACCATGTGACGAGCGTTGACAAGGCAAACGTCTTGGATTCCTCAAGGCTTTGGCGGAGCGTTGTCGAGGAGGTCCATAAAGACTATCCTGACGTGGAGCTTTCCCATATGCTGGTGGATAACTGCGCAATGCAGTTGGTGAGGGATCCGAAGCAGTTTGACGTGATCTTAACGGAGAATATGTTCGGGGATATCCTTTCGGACGAGGCAAGCATGGTAACGGGTTCCATCGGGATGCTTGCGTCGGCAAGTCTTAACGATACGAGCTTCGGACTCTATGAGCCCTCCCATGGCTCGGCACCGGATATCGCGGGGCAGGATAAGGCCAATCCCATCGCGACGATTTTGTCGGCGGCGATGTTGCTTCGGTATTCGCTGAATCTTCAGAAGGAGGCGGATGCTGTTGAGGAGGCGGTGCAGAAGGTTCTGACGGAAGGGTATCGGACGGGGGATATTATGTCAACCGGATGTACACTGGTCGGAACGAAGGAGATGGGAGATATTATTACAGAGCGAATCAATCTTTGATAGAGAATAAGAAAGGAATCAGATATGAAAAGTGACGCAGTAAAGAAGGGAGCGGCGCAGGCTCCGCACAGGTCGCTGTTTAACGCATTGGGCTTTACGAAGGAGGAAATGGAGCGGCCTTTAGTCGGGATCGTAAGCTCCTATAACGAGATTGTTCCAGGGCATATGAACCTGGATGAGATCGTTGCCGCGGTCAAGCAGGGAGTCGCTATGGCCGGGGGAACGCCGGTAGTGTTTCCGGCCATCGCGGTCTGTGACGGGATCGCTATGGGACATATCGGAATGAAGTATTCTCTGGTGACGAGAGATCTGATCGCGGATTCGACGGAGTGTATGGCGCTTGCGCATCAGTTCGATGCCCTGGTTATGATTCCGAACTGCGATAAGAACGTCCCGGGGCTTTTGATGGCGGCGGCGAGGATCAATGTACCGACCGTCTTTGTTTCGGGCGGCCCTATGCTTGCCGGCCACGTTCACGGAAGAAAGACCTCACTTTCGAGTATGTTTGAGGCGGTAGGAGCCAATGCCGCCGGAAAGATCGACGATGAGGAGCTGAAGTATTTTGAGGAGAACGCCTGTCCGACCTGCGGCTCGTGCTCGGGAATGTATACAGCGAATTCCATGAACTGCCTGACAGAAGCGCTGGGAATGGGCCTTCGGGGCAACGGAACGATCCCCGCGGTATATTCCAACCGTATCCGTCTGGCTAAGGAAGCGGGAATGGCGGTTATGGAGATGTACAGAAGGAATATCCGGCCGCTTGATATAATGACAAAGGAAGCGATTTTAAACGCGCTGACCGTAGATATGGCGCTTGGCTGCTCGACGAACTCGATGCTGCATCTGCCCGCGATCGCGCACGAGACCGGCTTTGATTTTGATATCAGCCTGGCCAACGAGATCAGTGAAAAGACCCCGAATCTCTGCCATCTGGCGCCGGCAGGGCCTACGTATATGGAGGATCTGAACGAGGCAGGCGGTGTTTACGCTGTGATGAAGCAGCTTGCGGATCTAAATCTTCTGAATCTGGATTGTATGACGGTTACCGGAAAGACGGTGGGCGAGAATATCAAGAACGCGGTGAACTTAAATCCTGAGGTGATCCGTCCGAACGACAATCCATACAGTAAGACCGGTGGGCTCGCGGTATTAAAGGGAAATCTCGCGCCGGACGGAGGCGTTGTAAAACGCTCGGCAGTGGCTGCGGAAATGCTGGTGCATGAGGGCCCCGCCAGAGTCTTTGACTGCGAGGAGGACGCGATCGAAGCGATCAAGGGAGGAAAGATCGTAGACGGCGATGTGGTCGTGATTCGTTATGAAGGTCCCAAGGGCGGTCCGGGGATGCGGGAAATGTTAAATCCCACCTCGGCGATCGCCGGAATGGGTCTCGGAAGCACAGTCGCGCTGATCACCGACGGACGGTTTTCGGGAGCCTCCCGGGGCGCCTCCATCGGCCATGTTTCTCCGGAGGCCGCTGTAGGCGGACCGATCGCTTTTGTAGAGGAGGGAGATCTGATCAAGATCGATATCCCGAATATGAAGTTAGATTTTGTGATTTCCGATGAGGAGCTTGCTAAGAGAAAGGCTGCCTGGCAGCCAAGGGCTCCGAAGGTGACGACAGGATATCTGGCAAGATACGAAAAGCTCGTTACAAGCGGGAATCTGGGAGCGGTGCTTAAGGTGCCGGAGTGAGGAGGAGAGGAAGCTATGCAGTTGACCGGTGCACAGATTGTACTGGAGGTATTAAAGGAGCAGAGCGTAGATACGGTGTTCGGCTATCCCGGCGGAACGATCTTAAATATTTACGATGCGCTCTATGATTGCAAGGAGATCACGCATTATCTGACCTCGCACGAGCAGGGAGCCGCGCACGCCGCAGACGGCTACGCCAGGGCGACCGGGAAGGTCGGAGTCTGCTTTGCGACCTCGGGACCGGGGGCGACGAACCTTGTTACAGGGATCGCCACCGCCTATATGGATTCCGTTCCGCTTGTGGCGATCACGGCGAACGTTAATCTCCCGCTTTTGGGAAAGGATACCTTCCAGGAAGTGGATATCGCCGGTGTCACGATGCCGATCACAAAGCACGGCTATATCGTTAAGGATGTAAACGTCCTGGCGGATACTCTGCGAAAGGCCTTTAAGATCGCAAAGAGTGGAAGACCGGGGCCGGTATTGGTTGACATAACTAAGGATGTTACGGCAAATACGGCGGAATTCAAGTCTCCGAAAAAGACACCGGAGGCTGACGCGACAGCGAAGAAAAACTATAACCGCTTTACGGAGGAGGAGCTTGCAAAGGCGGTAAAGCTGATACAGAGGGCGGAACGGCCCTTCATCTATACAGGCGGCGGCGTTGTCCTTTCGGGCGCGTCCGAGGAGCTTGCGGAGTTCGCGCATAAGATCGATTCTCCCGTCTGTGATACCTTAATGGGGAAGGGCGGCTTTGACGGGCGCGATCCGCTCTATACCGGTATGATCGGGATGCACGGGACTAAAGCGAGTAATTTCGGTGTCAGCCAGTGCGACCTGCTGATAGCGGTCGGTGCCCGTTTTTCGGATCGGGTCGTCGGAAACGCGAAGAAATTTGCCGCGGGCGCGAAGATCATCCATATCGACATCGATCCCGCGGAGATCAATAAAAATATCAAGTGCAGTATCAGTCTGGTCGGCGACGCGAAGGCGATCCTTTCAAGGCTCAACGCTGCCGTTACCGAGGTCAAGCATCACGAGTGGCTCGCTGCGATCGAGGGCTATAAGAAAAAATATCCGCTGGCCTATGACGAGAAGACGCTGACCTGCCCGTATGTGATCGAGGAGCTTTATAAGGTAACGAAAGGCGAGGCGATCGTTACGACGGATGTGGGCCAGCATCAGATGTGGGCGGCACAGTTCTATAAATATAAGGAGCCGAGAACGTTCCTTTCCTCGGGCGGCCTCGGAACCATGGGCTACGGCCTTGGCGCGTCGATCGGAGCGAAGGTCGGCCGGCCGGAGAAGACGGTCGTAAATATCGCGGGAGACGGATGCTTTCGGATGAATATGAATGAGTTGGCTACCGCAAGCCGCTATAATATCCCGATCGTTCAGATCGTGATCAATAATTCCGTTCTCGGCATGGTCAGACAGTGGCAGACCCTCTTTTATAAGAAGCGCTATTCCGCGACGATCCTTTCGGACAAGGTGGATTATGTCAAGGTAGCGGAGGGACTGGGCTGCAAGGCCAGACGTATCACGAAAAAGGAAGAGGTGGACGAGGCGCTCAACTGGGCGGTAAATCTCGGGGAACCGGTGCTTCTTGAGGTCGTGATCGATGAGGACGATAAGGTATTTCCGATGGTTCCGGCAGGTTCCGCGATTTCAGACGCGTTTGACGCGGCGGATATGAAGGAGAAAGAATAGCGCTAATCTATAGCGTACGGGTTTGGCATAGCAGTAAGGAGGCAAGGAGGAGACAAGGATGAGCAGAGTTTACAATTTTTCAGCGGGGCCCGCGGTTCTGCCGGAGGAGGTCTTACGGGAAGCCGCGGATGAGATGCTCGATTACAGGGGCAGCGGTATGTCCGTGATGGAGATGAGCCATCGCAGCAAGACCTATGACAATATTATTAAGGAAGCGGAGAAGGATCTGCGGGACTTAATGGGGATCCCGGACAATTATAAGGTTCTGTTTTTACAGGGCGGAGCCAGCCAGCAGTTTGCCATGATCCCGATGAATCTGATGAAGAACCGGGTGGCGGATTATATCGTGACCGGTCAGTGGGCAAAGAAAGCCTGGCAGGAGGCGAAGCTGTTTGGTACGGCAAATAAGATCGCTTCCAGCGAGGACAGGACTTTTTCCTATATTCCGGACTGCTCGGATCTTCCGATCTCTGAGAATGCGGATTATGTCTATATTTGTGAGAATAATACGATCTACGGTACGAAGTATAAGACTCTGCCGGATACCAAGGGAAAGACGCTGGTTGCCGACGTATCCTCCTGCTTCTTATCGGAGCCTGTGGATGTTACGAAATACGGCGTGATCTACGGCGGTGTGCAGAAGAATATCGGACCTGCCGGGGTAGTGATCGTGATCATCAGAGAGGATCTGATCACGGAGGACGTTTTGCCGGGAACTCCGACGATGCTTCGGTATAAGACCCATGCGGATGCGGATTCGCTTTACAATACGCCTCCGGCCTACGGAATCTATATCTGCGGCAAGGTATTCAAATGGATCCGGTCGATGGGCGGGCTTTCCGCGATGAAGGAGAGAAACGAGAAAAAGGCCCAAATATTGTACGATTTTCTGGATTCCTCTGCGTTGTTTCAGGGAACCGTTGAGAAGAATTCGCGCTCGCTTATGAACGTGCCGTTTGTAACGGGGAATGAGGAGCTGGACGCGAAATTCGTTAAGGAAGCCGCGGAAGCAGGACTTGTGAGCTTAAAGGGTCACCGGACGGTCGGCGGGATGCGGGCTTCGATCTATAACGCGATGCCGGTCGAGGGGGTCGAAGCGTTAGTAAAGTTTATGAAGGAATTTGAGGCGAATAACTGATCGAGGGACTCTTAGGACATGCGTAGAGCGCTTCGGTCACTGGAAGATCTGTATATTAAATCTGTAAAAAAGGAGTATCTGATGTTTAAATATAGTTGTCTGAATCCGATCTCAAAGGAGGGACTCGAGAAGTTTACGCCTGAATTTGAGGAAACAAAGGAGTTATCTGAGGCGCAGGGGGTTTTGGTACGTTCGGCCTCCATGCATGATATGGAGCTGCCGGAGGGTCTGCTTGCTGTTGCAAGGGCCGGGGCCGGGGTGAACAATATCCCCCTGGAGGACTGCGCGAAAAAGGGGATCGTTGTCTTCAATACGCCCGGTGCCAACGCAAACGGAGTCAAGGAGCTCGTCTTTGCCGGTATGCTGCTTGCGGCCAGAGATGTTGTCGGCGGGATCAACTGGGTGAACGAGAACAAGGAGGATCCTGAGATAGCCAAAGCGGCGGAAAAGGAGAAGAAGAAATTCGCCGGAACGGAGATCTATGACAAGAAGCTGGGCATCATCGGGCTCGGGGCGATCGGCGTACGGGTCGCTAACGCTGCCAAGCATATGGGGATGGAGGTTTACGGCTACGATCCCTATATCTCCGTTGACGCGGCATGGCATCTTTCAAGAGATATCAAGCACGTTCTGGATGTGAACGAGATCTATGAGGAGTGCGATATCATAACGATCCACGTTCCTTTACTGGATTCTACAAAGGGTACGATCAGCAGAGAGGCGATCTCCAAAATGAAGGATGGCGTGATCGTTCTGAACTTCGCAAGGGATCTTTTAGCGGATGAGGAAGCGGTGGTCGAGGCGGTAAAAGCCGGAAAGATCCGGAAATATGTTTCGGATTTCCCGAACCCGACGACGGCAGGCGTTCCGGGGTGTATCGTGATCCCGCATCTGGGGGCCTCGACCGAGGAATCCGAGGATAACTGCGCGAAGATGGCGGTCAAGGAGCTGATGGATTATCTGAAGAACGGAAATATAGCCAATTCCGTGAATTATCCGAACTGTGATATGGGCGTCTGCCAGGGAGCGGGGAGAGTTGCGATCCACCATGCGAATATCGCGAATATGATCACGAAATTCACCGCGAACTTCGGCGATCTCGGGATCAATATCACGGATATGTTAAATAAGTCGAAGGGCGAGTACGCTTATACGATGCTTGATGTTGAGTCTCCGGTGACGGAGGAGATCGTCAAGAAGCTCTCTTCGATCGACGGCGTGATTAGGGTAAGGGTGATTAAATAAGGCTGTCTGTTAGAGTATACACGCATAACATATGCGCGTTTCCTATACATGTTCATAGAATGATATCTTTTTTTGGGACGACTCCGATTTTTGGAATTTATGCTTCGTATTAATTATTAGAAGCAACAAAGAGAAAGTTCAGTCTGGAAAGGAATCGTGGCTATGAAAAACAAATGGATTTGTGCAGTGACATTCGCCTTTATTCTCTGCTTATGCGGTGCCAGCATGTTGTATGCTGCCGAGAATCATAATGCTCCGCAGTCTGAGAGCGTACAGACGGTCTGCGTCGAGGATTCCTTTAACGGCCGTTTCTTCCGGGTCTGCCTGGGAGACAGTGGAGCGATCCCGGGAACGGAGGGGCCTTTCTCCCATTAAACTGAAGCAAAGCGCAGGGCTGCTTTCGTTTGAAGGCAGCCTTTTCTAATTATCCATTTTAAAATCAAAATCGGGGCCGAGCTCTTCCTTGAATTTCCGGTCGGCCTCAGCGCTTGCTTCGCTGGCCAGATCCATGTACTGAATAAAAATATCCTCTACGGACGTTTTGTTTTCTCTTGCCAGGGTCTCCATAATCGGCTTTAATTTCTCAAGCTGCATAGAAACCGGCGTTTTCTGCGGGTCGATATCCCCCAACACGTCCTCGGCATAGGTATTGATCCGGTCTAATAGAGTTTTTTCTGCATCTGTCATTGTCTGATCCTCCGTTTCCTGATTATCATAGCGTAAAATGACGGGATTTGCAAATTCTCTGTCGTAATGTGACGATATTCACATGAAAGAAAAACAGTTGCCAATCCCTCCGGAATGCCATATACTGCCAGGGGGCGATATGATGGAGAAGAACGAAATTGGTCTGAGTACCAGGGAATATCGCAGATTTACCATATGTATGGCAGCCGGAGCGGTCATATCTGTTATTTTTGTTGTCCTTTTTTCCCAGATCATTACGAGGATCACGGCCAGGATGACCTACGATACGGCGTTGGCTGTCAAGCAGACCATGCTGCAGGAAAACGTTGAGAACCTGATCGCCTATATCGTTGTCTGCGCGGATGAATATATGAAGGAGCATCCGGAAGCAATAAGAATACGCTGTATGGCTCCCATATGCCAAAGAGATATCAGGTAAAATACTTCTTGCGGTAAGGATCTACCGTGACAGGCACTCTGAGAAGACAGAGCCCAGGGAGGAAACCGTAAACATAGAGCTTACGGAGAAAACGGAGTTGCTCCCTTCGCCCGAAAAAGAGGCGGAGGAGGTGAAAGAAGAAGATCTTCTGGCCCAGGGGATTGATCCTCTGAATCCCCAGGCCCTTCCGATCGTGCAGTTTTTCTTAGATCAGACGGAGCCGGTAGAAAATACGACCTATATACCTATCAGAAGACCTACCAGGAGGAGATGACGGACAACCGGTTCAAGCTGTCGGCGTTTCTTGCCATACAGGTCAGCGCCCATAACCGGGGGATCGCTCTGGATATGACGATGATGGATTTCGAAACCGGAGAAGATCTTGCCATGCAGACGAATATGCATGATCCGAGCTTCCATTCGATCCTTGCCGCAAACAATGAAAACGCGGACATTCTGGCAGGATATATGAAGGAGGCAGGCTTTAACGGTCTGAGCTCGGAATGGTGGCACTTTCAGGATGATATTACAAGAAATGAGATCGGGCTGACCTCTTATCTGGAGGAGGGAGTATCTCTGGAAGGTTTTACCGCGGATGATATGGGAATCCGGTATCGAAGAAAGGACGGCAGCTTTGTTACCGATACCAGGGAGGCCATAGAAGGCACAGACTATGTCTTTGACGCAGAAGGGTACTGCTTCCGGTTTTAAGCCGCCTGAAACACATTGAATTGTACGGCCGTTTGAGGTAAAATGACTTTAATTGCGGGGGCGACCCGGCAGATATTATTATAGGAAACGAATAAATTTGTTTCGTATACATTCAAATCGGGAGCGAGAGCTTTCCGATTCCAGGGAGGAAGAACATTGGCGGATATCAGACCATTTAAGGCCATACGGCCAAAGAGCGGCTTGGAGGAGGCAATCTCGGCTCTGCCGTATGATGTCTATAACAGAGAAGAGGCAACAAGGCTGGTAGCGGGAGATCAGAATTCATTTCTTCGAATCGACCGGGCGGAGACCCAGTTTTCGGCAGAGGTAGATACCTATGACGACCGGGTTTATGCTAAAGCTAAGGAGCTTTTTGAGGAGATGCTTGCCGACGGACGGTTTGCAGAGGATGACGAGGAGAGGTATTTTCTTTATGAACTTACGATGAACGGCAGGACGCAGACCGGGATCGTAGCGGTTGCCTCCATTGACGATTACCTGAACGGAGTGATCAAAAAACACGAAAATACAAGGGCTGATAAGGAAGCCGACCGGATCCGGCACGTCGATACGCTGAGCGCTCAGACCGGACCGATCTTTCTGGCATATAAAAATAACTTCGTTATCAATCAGTTGGTGGATCGGGCGAAGGAGAAGGAACCTTATTTCGATTTCTTTTCCAAGGAGCTGATCCGGCACCGGGGCTTTATGATTTCGGAGCCTGAGGAGATTCGAAAGTTTAAGGGGGCTCTGGCCGGACTTTCGTCTGTTTATATCGCGGACGGACATCACCGTTGCGCCTCGGCGGTAAAGGTGGGATTGAAGAGAAGGGAAGAGAATCCGGGCTATACGGGAGAAGAGGACTTTAACTATTTCCTTTCGGTCCTGTTTCCGGACAGCGAGCTCTTTATTATGGACTATAACCGCGTTGTGAAGGATCTGAACGGTCATACCAAGGAGGAAATCCTCGATTATTTTGACGGGAAAGGAGCTTTGCTGCCCCAGTCCGGGACGGCTCCCTACCATCCGGAAACGAAGGGAAATATCGGGATTTTCCTTGAGGACCAGTGGTACAGCTTCTATTTCGGAGAGGATATCAAAAGCGACGACCCGGTGGAGGGACTGGACGTTTCAATCTTACAGCGGGAATTTTTAGAGCCGCTTTTTGGGATCGCCGATCCGAAAACGGACGCAAGGATTGATTTTGTCGGTGGGATAAGGGGACTTAAGGAGCTTGAAAACCGCTGCCATAAGGATGCAAAGATCGCCTTTGCCATGTTCCCGACAGCGATCTGGGAGCTGTTTACGGTAGCGGATGAGGGGCTTCTGATGCCGCCTAAGTCAACATGGTTTGAACCAAAGCTGAGAAGCGGACTGTTCATCCACAGGATATAAGAATATAGAACTGGGCAGATACGAAAAAACAGAGGAGAAAAGAGGAAATGGATAAAAAGCTGTACAAGATCATGGAATGGGGAAAGGTCGAAGGGATCGTTTACGCCGATGAAGCTAAACCGCATGAGATCCTCGGCGGTCACTATATCAAGGGAGGGATCCTGATCCAGGCGTTTTATCCCGAAGCGGCTTCCGTCACGGCGGTTGTACAGATATCCCGAAAGATCCAGGAATATCCTCTGGAGCTTGTGGATGAAGCCGGATTCTTTGCGGCGCTTGTCCGTACGGAAAAGCAGGTGAAATTCAATTATTGCTTTAAGGTGACAGACAAGGAGGGCAGGGTAACGGAGGTCTATGATCCCTACAGCTTTGCGCCTACTATTTCCGAAAAGGAAATCGCTGCTTTTGAAGAGGGAAAAGGAGACGGGCTGTATCGGCTCTTTGGAGCGCATGTAAAGGAGATCGATGGAATTTCCGGGACCAGCTTTGCGGTTTGGGCGCCGAATGCGGTAGGCGCGAGTGTGGTAGGTGATTTTAACAACTGGGACGATCGTGTTCATCAGATGCGCAAGCTCTACGGAAAGGGAGTTTTTGAGATCTTTGTTCCCGGTGTCAAAGAGGGCGCACTGTATAAATTTGAGCTGCGGCTGAAGGGCGGCGTCAAGAGGCTGAAAGCGGATCCCTTTACCTTTATTAGAGAGGAGGGAAGCGAGGGGGCTTCGATCGTTGCCGGAAAAGAGGCTGAGCTCAAGGATGAAAAATGGCTTTCAAATCGAAAAAAGACAAGCAGGCAGAGGATGCCGTTTTCGATCCTGGAAGCGGACCCCTTTCTTTTCAGGGAGAAGCTGTCCGAGGAGAAGCGGACGGATCCCGAAGCCTTTGCTGCTCTGTTAGTCGATTACGCAAAGGATATGGGGTATACGCATGTCGAGCTGCCGGCAGAGGGCGGGCTCTTTGCGCCGTGTGGGGGACAGGGATCGTCTGAGGCTCTTCTTCGCCTGATCGGTCTTTTGCACGCGGAAGGTCTCGGAGTCATTTTAGATCTCGATTTTTCCGGCTTCCCGAAGGATGCGGAGGGTCTGTATGAATTTGACGGGACCTGTCTGTTTGGACATATGGAGCTGAAAAAAAGATACAACGGTTCGGGAAGTCTTCGATACAATTATGCCAGAGGAGAGGTTTCCGCGTATCTGATCGCGGCTGCGTTATACCGGCTGGATGTGTTCCATGCCGACGGACTGCGGCTGACCGGTCTCGATGAAATGATCTATCTGGACTTCGGCAAGAAAAAGGGTGAGTGGATCGCAAACGAGTACGGCGGAAAGGAAGATATCGCGGCGATCGATTTTATCAAACGGCTGAATTCTGTGATCGAAGAAAGAAAGGACGGCACGGTTACGATCGCCGAGGGCTTAAGTACCTGGGCGAAGGTGACGGCTCCCGTGGAAAAGGACGGCCTGGGCTTCTTCTGTAAATGGGATCTGGGCTTTACCTCGGACGTTCTGGACTTCATCGGCTTCGATCCGTTCTTTCGGACGCACCATTACGGAGAGCTTGCTTACAGCCTGAGCTATTTTGATTCGGAGCGCTTTTTACTGCCCTTCTCCAGAAAGAGTCTCTGGAAAGAGGGAGATCAGACGCCGTTACTTTCAAAGCTCCCGGGTGGACGGGAAAACAAGCTGGCAAACCTTCGGGCCGCTTTAGGATACCTGTATACGCATCCCGGCCTGAAGCTGAACTGTCTGACAGAAAAGTTGGCGCTGGATCCGGAAACGGCTGAGACGGAGGCAGGGAAGAAGCTCGCTGCGTATATGAAAGCAATCCTGCATTTTTATACGGAGCATCCGGCGCTCTATGAGTATGACGGAAGTGAAAAGGGCTTTGAATGGATCAACCATAACTCCGCCAATGAAAATATCATTGCCTTTCTGCGGAAAGGGGAGAAGGAGACGCTGTTAGTTCTTCTGAATTTCGCGAATGTTGTCTTTACAGACTGGAAGCTGGGAGTTCCCTTTGCCGGAAAATATAAGGAAATCTTTAATTCGGACGCAGAAAACTTCGGAGGGGCGGGAAACGTAAATCCGAGGGTAAAGACAGCAAAGAAGGAGGAATGCGACGGCAGAGAGCATTCGATCAAGGTGAAGGCTGCTCCGCTTTCCGTCACGATCTTTCGCTGTGAGAAATAATATGGGATAAAAAGGCGCTGTGGGGCTGTGAAAAAACAACTTCTCGGCAGACTTGTTTTGTGATATAATATTGAGAATATTAATGTAGCGTTAGGAGTCAGAATGTCGATTTTTCAGGCGATCATCATGGGCATCGTACAGGGCGTGACGGAATTTCTGCCTGTCAGCAGCTCCGGTCATCTTGCTCTGATCAAGAATCTTCTCGGGGTAGATACCGATACGGGGATCCTTTTTGATATTCTGCTTCACGTTGCTACGCTGATTGCGATCGTTTTAGTATATCATCGAGATGTGATCAAGCTTCTGACAGAGTTTTTCAAGATCGTACGGGATGTGTTTGTCAATGCGCAGAGAGCCTTTCAGAATCTCTTCGCGCAGGGAGATCCGCTTCCGTATCGGAGGCTTGCCACTTCCTCCTACCGGAGATTTGTGATCCTTTTACTCATTACAACGATCCCGACGGGGATTATTGGGGTAGCCCTAAAGGGAGTCGTAAAGGGAGTCAGTGGGAATCTTCTGGTAACGGGGATCTGTCTGTTAGGAAGCGGCGGTATTTTATTCCTTTCGGACTATATTCTGGAGCGCCATAAAAAGCCCAAGGATGCCAGCTGGGGCGACGCGGCGGTGATCGGAGTCGCGCAGGGCGCTGCGACGCTGCCGGGACTTACGAGATCCGGAAGTACGATCGTTGCGGCGATGCTCTGCGGCTTTGATAAAAAGTTTGCGGTCAAGTATTCGTTTATCGCGTCCATGCCGGCTGTACTCGGAGCATTGATCCTGGAGCTTACGGATATCGAGGGCGGGATCTCCGGCTCTGAGGTCTTAGCCTATATCATTGGTATGATCTTTGCGCTTATCGTCGGCTTTATCGCGTTAAAATTTATGATCCGGCTGGTTCTTAAGGGTTATTTCAGATATTTTGCTTTTTATTGCTTCGGGATCGGGGCAATTTCGATTATCGCGTATATCATTATGCTGTTTTAAGGGAAACAGTTTGAAAATAAAGTCTCGGACGGATAAGAGGGTTATCCGAAGGAGGCGGGGCCGTTTTTGGGCCTTAATTCGTGGAGGGGAAGAAAAAATAATGGCTACGGGGTCAAACCGCGGCAGATCTTATCGTAAGAGCGGATCTGGCGCTAAGAGAAGCAACGCTTACAGAAAGAGCAGAAGCACCGGAAGTAAAGCGGGGAGACAGGATAGGGACGACGGAATACTCGATGAGATCATCCTGCTCCTTGTATTTGCGTTTTCGGCGCTTTTATTTTTGAGCGATCTGAAGCTGATCGGCAGCTTTGGAAAAGCTGTCAGCGGTGTATTGTTCGGAATATTCGGGATCGGGGCGTATCTTGTTCCCTTTGTGATCTTTCTTGCGACGGCGTTTCTGATCTCCAATAAGGGAAGATCGGTGGGAGGCGCAAAGGCCGGGGCTTACGGAGTACTGCTGCTGATTTTCTGTGCTGTGATGCACCTTACAACAATGAAGGACTATACAGACCGAAAGCTCACGGATTTCTATACGATCTGCTCGGAGGACCGGACCGGAGGGGGGTTTTTAGGAGCAGTGTTTGGCGCTGCGCTCTCCAAGGTCATCGGACGGGTCGGGACCTTTATTGTTCTGATCGTTTTAGCGGTGATCTGCGGCGTGATCATTACGGAAAAATCTTTTATACGAGGGCTCAGGAACAGCTCTCAGGCTGTCTACAGCCGTTCCAGAGAGGGCGCGAAGCGCTATAAAGCGCATAGGGTCGAACGAAACGAGGTCCATAAAACGGAGCGGGAGCTTCGAAGCAGAGAGCGCCTTGCCCGTAAGCAGGAGGAATGGGAGGAGCGTCTGGAAAGCGTCGAGGAGAAGGAAGCTCAGATCGAGGAACGCAGACTTCGAAGGATCGACAAAAAGGTCTCCGGTGTGATGTTGGATACCCGGATCGTCGATGATTACGCGGAGACTGAGGCTCTCGATATCGAAAAGGAGCTGAAGGCAAGGAAGGTGCTTGCTTCAAAGGAGGCTCAGGCGCTTAAAGAAGAAAAAACGGAAGAGGAAGCTGTCGTTGCGAACGAGACGGAAGCGGAAGAAGCTGTAACGGCCTCCGTTTCTACGGAAGGCTCCTCTGCCTTTGATGTCTTTAACCAGATGACGGATGAGATCACGGAGATCACGCTGGAAAGCCTCGGAGAAAGAAAAAGGGTCAGCCAGATCAACAGTATCGAGGAGGTCAAGGAGAGAAAGGCGGAACGGGAAAGAGAACGGGATTTTGCGGCGGAAGGACTGGATGCAGTCAATTTTAAGAGCGCGCATCTGATCAATCCGGGCCCCCTGACATTCTCGGACAATATCGTCCCGATCGCGCGAAGCGGGGAGAGAGAGCAGCCGGAGCCTGTTCGGGAGGAGAAAACCAGAGAAGCGTTCCGAGAGGATAAAACAGAGCCGGAAGCTAAAAAGTATGAAATAGCAGGTCCGGGAAAAACAGCGACAGAAACGAAAAAAGCGGAGATAACAGAGCCGGAAAGCATTGAGGAGTATTTTGACGAGGAGGATCTGGGGATCAGCTTAATGGATCTGATCCCGGATACAGAGAAAGAAAAAATCCAGGCCGCGGTTGCGGAAAAAGAACCGGAGGTTGTCATCAAGGGAGCGAGCGAACCCGGAAATAAGGACCAAACCATCGGGAATGAGCCGGCAAAAGCGACAGAAACCGCAGAAAGGGAGAAGGAACCGGAGAAACCGGTATTAGAGTTAACAGAGTCTGCGAAAAAGATTGAGATCGAAAAGCCGGGCCCGGATTTGCTTGATGCTCCGAAGCGGAAGAATAGCGGCGATACCATGGATGAGCTTCGAAGGACCGCCGAAAAACTCAGAGAGACGCTTGCGACCTTCGGAGTCCGGGTAACAATGACGGAGATCAGCCAGGGACCTACGGTCACCCGGTTTGAGATGCAGCCGGAGGTCGGCGTCAAGGTCAGCAAGATCGTCGGTCTGTCGGATGATATCAAGCTGAATATGGCGGCTACCGATGTCCGGATCGAGGCTCCGATCCCCGGGAAGCCCGCGATCGGTATAGAGATCCCGAACAAGGAGTCGAGTCCGGTCTATTTCCGGGAACTGATCGAGGATGAGAGTTTCCAGAAGTCTTCCTCCAATATTACCTTTGCCGTTGGGAAGGATATTGAGGGGAAGGCAGTCGTAACGGATATCGCGAAGATGCCTCATCTTCTGATCGCGGGCGCGACCGGCTCCGGAAAATCGGTCTGTATCAATACGCTGATCATGAGTATCCTCTATAAAGCCAGTCCGGAGGATGTCAAGCTGATCATGATCGATCCCAAAGTAGTTGAGTTAAGTGTATACAATGGGATACCGCATCTGATGATACCGGTGGTTACGGATCCGAGAAAGGCTTCTGCCGCTTTGCAGTGGGGAGTCTCGGAGATGACCGACCGCTATAACAAATTTGCCCAGTATAAGGTCCGGGATATGAAAGGCTTTAACAAGCTCGTAGTCTGCGGGACTTTCGACGATGTACCGGAGAATGAGCGTCCGAAGAAGATGCCGCAGATCGTGATCATTGTCGATGAGCTGGCGGATCTGATGATGGTTGCAGGCAAGGAGGTCGAGGAAAGCATCTGCCGTCTTGCCCAGCTTGCGAGAGCGGCAGGGATCCATCTGGTGGTGGCGACGCAGAGACCCTCAGTGGATGTCATTACCGGTCTGATCAAGGCCAATATGCCAAGCCGGATCGCCTTCAGCGTTTCCTCCGGCGTGGACTCGAGGACGATCCTTGATATGAACGGAGCGGAAAAGCTGCTTGGAAAGGGAGATATGCTGTTTTATCCCCAGGGCTATGTCAAGCCGGCCAGACTCCAGGGAGCCTTTGTATCAGACGATGAGGTAACAAGGGTCGTTTCCTTCCTGAAGGAGCAGGCGGAGGAGGGCTACGATCCGGAGGTGATCAGCAAAATGAACTCTGTATCGGAAGCATCCGGCGGGAACGTCTTATCGATTTCCGCGCCGGGAAATGAAGGCTCCGGAAATGACGAGCTGTTTGAAAAGGCTGCAAAGCTGATCATCGAGAAGGATAAGGCTTCGATTGGTATGCTTCAGCGGGCTTTTAAGATCGGCTTCAATCGGGCCGCAAGGATCATGGATCAGCTGGCTGAGGCCGGTGTCGTCGGCGAGGAGGAGGGCACAAAGCCGAGAAAGATCCTGATGAGCGAGGAACAATTTGAGCAGTACGTGGAGGAAGTACTATGAAAACGGACATAGAAATCGCAAGGGAGGCAAAGCTCTTACCGATCCGTGAGATCGCCGAAAAGGCAGGTATCCCGGAGGATGCGTTAGAGCCCTACGGCCGGTATAAGGCCAAGCTGTCAGACAGCTTTTTAAAGAGCCTTTCCGGGAAAAAGGACGGGAAGCTGATCCTTGTTACGGCGACGAATCCGACACCTGCCGGGGAGGGGAAGACCACCGTGAGCATTGGTCTGACCCAGGGGCTCTGCAAGCTGGGGAAAAAGGCTGTGGTTGCGCTTCGTGAACCATCCCTCGGCCCCTGCTTTGGGATCAAGGGAGGAGCGGCGGGCGGAGGCTTTTCCCAGGTCCTTCCCATGGAGGAGCTGAATCTTCACTTCACCGGGGATTTTCACGCGGTGACCTCAGCGAATAATCTGTTAGCGGCGCTTTTAGACAATCATATCAAGCAGGGGAATGAATGCAGGATCGATCTGAAGTCCATCGTCTGGAAGCGGTGTCTGGATATGAACGATCGGGTCCTTCGAAATATCGTAGTCGGACTCGGAAGCGCTAACGACGGCGTTGTAAGGGAGGATCATTTTGTTATTTCGGTCGCTTCGGAGATCATGGCGATCCTCTGTCTGTCCTCGGATCTTAAGGATCTGAAGGAAAGGCTCTCAAAGATCATAGTTGCCTACGATATCGAGGGACAGCCTGTCACCGCGAAGGATATCCGGGCGGTCGGAGCGATGGCGGCGCTTTTGAAGGATGCCGTCAAGCCGAATCTGATCCAGACCATCGAGCAGACCCCGGCTCTTGTCCACGGAGGGCCTTTTGCGAATATCGCTCATGGGTGTAATTCGATCATCGCGACGAGAGCAGCGCTAAAATTGGCCGATTATGTTGTAACGGAGGCGGGCTTCGGAGCGGATCTCGGAGCGGAAAAATTCTTTGACATCAAATGCAGGACTGCGGGACTGAAGCCGGATGCGGCCGTGATCGTTACTACGGTTCGGACGTTAAAATATAACGGCGGGGTAACGAAGGAAGAGCTTTCGAAGGAGGATCTTTCGGCTCTTTCCCGTGGCTTTGCCAATCTCGGAAAGCATATCGAAAATGTCGGGTTCTACGGCGTTCCGGTAGTCGTAGCCCTGAACCGGTTTTCTTCGGATACGGAGGCGGAGCTTTCGACAGTAAGAGACTACGTGAAGGGACTCGGTGCCGAGTTTGCTGTTTCAGAGGTCTGGGAAAAGGGCGGAGAAGGCGGAAAAGAGCTGGCAGAACAGGTCCTTTCGGTGATCAAAAAGGGGACTTCGGATTTTAAGCCGCTGTATGAGCTTTCGCTGCCGCTTCGGGAGAAGATCGAGACCGTCGCGAAGAAAATTTATGGGGCATCGGAGGTTTCTTTCAGTAAGGATGCCTTGCAGCAGTTAAATCGGCTTGTGGAAAACGGCTTTGACGGACTGCCGGTCTGTATCGCGAAGACGCAGTATTCGCTGTCAGATGATCCGAAGCTCTTGGGAAGACCTGAGGGCTTTACGCTAAACGTCAGAGAGCTGTATGTTTCCGCCGGAGCAGGCTTTGTCGTCATTCTGACGGGGAATGTTCTTACGATGCCGGGGCTTCCGAAGCATCCCGCGGCGTATGATATTGATGTGGATGATGAAGGAAATATTACGGGACTGTTTTAAATAAGGAGAAGAAAAATGGCTAAGATAATAGATGGTAAAGCGATCTCTCAGCAGATCAAGGATGAATTAAAGAGCTATGTTGAGGAGAATGATCTTGGGAAGAAGCTGTGTCTGGCGGTCGTTCAGGCAGGGGAGGATCCTGCTTCCAAGGTCTATGTCAATAATAAAAAGAAGGCCTGCGAATATATCGGGATCGGCTCGCAGTCCTTTGAACTGCCGGAGGATACGACGCAGGACGAGCTGCTTTCTCTGATCGATCGGCTGAATGAGGATGAGACGGTGACGGGAATTCTGGTCCAGCTGCCGCTTCCGGGGCAGATCGACGAGGATACTGTAATCCGAAGGATCTCTCCGAAGAAGGATGTGGACGGCTTCCATCCGATGAATGTCGGGGCTCTCTCCATAGGTGAAAAGGGCTTTGTTTCCTGTACGCCGGCCGGGATCATCGAGCTTTTGAAGCGGTCGGATATAGAGATCGAAGGAAAGGAATGCGTGGTCGTCGGAAGAAGCAATATCGTAGGCAAGCCGATGTCGATGCTGATGCTTCGGGAAAACGCGACGGTCACGATCTGCCATTCCCGGACAAGAAAGTTACCGGAGGTCTGCAAACGGGCGGATATTCTGATCGTTGCGATCGGAAAACCGAAATTTATCGATCATACCTATATCAAGGACGGGGCTGTGGTCATTGATGTCGGGATCCACCGTATGGAGAACGGAAAACTCTGCGGGGATGTGGACTATGAGGATGTGGCGCCGCTTTGCAGCGCGATCACGCCGGTTCCGGGAGGCGTCGGACCGATGACCATTGCGATGCTGATGTCAAATTGTGTGCAAGCTGATTGTTAAAGCTGATTTATTATTCGGTATTCTTATATGAAGTGTCCCAAATGCGGTACGGAAATTAAAGAGGGATATCTGTACTGTCAGAGCTGCGGAGAGGAGATCCGGATCGTTCCGGATTATGAGCCGGAGATCTTTGACAGTCTGACGGAGAGCATCGCGGCGATCGGCGATGCTTACGAAGCAAGCGGCGGGATCCCAGCGGAGATCGGGGAAAGTCTTCCCGAAGGAGAGGAGCCTGTAAGAGCTGCTGATGTTTTTTCGGAAATAAAGGAGATACCGTCTATACCGGAGGAAGAAGAGGCAGAAGCCCCGGAAGAGGTCCCTCCTCAGAACGCCCGGGAGCCAAAGCCCGAGGATCGGCTGAAAGACAACAGGTCTTTAAAGGAAAAGAAGGAAAAAGAAAAGGAAAAAAAGA
>JAFSXN010000087.1 GCA_017444015.1 Lachnospiraceae bacterium
CACGGTGCTGATGGCATAATCGGGCTCCACTCCCTGATCGATATCATAGACAGAGCCGTTTTTCATATAACCAAGCCTCCGGAAGCCGGATAGCTGGAGTCTTGTCCCGTCTGCCGTGGTAATGGGCATGACGATGCACGCGCCCCCGCCGCTTTCCATCCCTACCGTCTTTACCCTTTTTGAATTCTGGAGCACGCTCGGTACAAGATTGCCGCAGGAAAAGCTGCAGGGCGAGGTCAGGCAGAACAGACGGTAACCCCTCAGCGAATCTTCTTCATCGAACTTCTTATCAAGATTGGCATCGCAGTGAAAGCTCTCGCTCATATACGCCCCCGTCAGGGTATCTTCCACGCAGATACTTGCCTCCCCTAAGAACATACTGAGGACAAAGCTTGCCGTAGTAGAATCCCCGCCGCCGTTTCTGCTCAGATCTAACACTACATTCTGAACGGGACTTCCTTCCCGTTTGATCTGTGAAAACGCATAGAGGCAGATCCCTACGGTGTCTGTCGTGTCAGACGTTGGCGGATCATTATAGTAGTCCGCGTCAGACGGCATGGTCTTAAAGCTGTCAAAGGTGATATACGCCGTGTTGCCGATCTCCTCGTACCCGGGAACGCCATCGGGATAAAAGACCTTCCTTGCCTCCCCATACTCCTGAAAGGCCAGGGCCAGCTCTGAATAGGATCTTCCTAGACTTCCGAAGGTGTCGGAATCTTCTCCGATCCGGTAGGAATTGCCGTTATAAGCGCTGTGTCCGTCTGAAAGATAAAGCATGGTAAGATCAAAGAGAGCCTTTGAGGACTCTACGGCATCTTCGCCGAGCAGCCTTCTCTTTAAGCCCGTCTCATCAAAGAATGCGTCAACACCCGTGATGTTATGCTGTCTGGCAAGGCCATAGCAATAATCCAGTGCCATGCAGAGCTCCTGATAGTTAAATGCGGCAAGCGCCTCGCTCCGCTTTCCATCCTCGGATTTAACTTCATAGTATTTTGCCAGGAGCGCGGCCTCACGATCGGATCCATACTCATCAACAAACAACGCCTCTCCGTTATATAGGAAGATCACATAGCTGGAAAGGGATGTCGCCAGATCGCTGAAGGTCTGCACGGGCATATAACACACCCCATCCTTTTCGATCAGATCTATCCCATAGGACTTCAGATCAAAGCATACCTCCGAACCATACCGGCTGTAAGAGCTGTTATCTACCACCTCAAGGCAGGGGATCGTACCATAGTGCTCCAGCACATCGATGACCGTAGGCGAGTAGGACGGCATAAAGAACGCGTCATAATCCAAAAACCGGATCGTATCCGCATCGCAGTCAAGCTCCATCGTATATCTGTTTTCCCGGGTAAAGGTCGCTGTATGTCCCTCTGTTGCGACATCCACAGCAAAACCGTCATCCAGGTCAACATCATGATATATGCTCTGAAGGAGCTCCTTCACTGTTTTCTCGTTGATATAAGGGATCTCATGGTCCTCATCTGCGAAGTACAGCTTTATGGACCTCTCATCTTCCGCGGAAAGGTAGTACATCGGGACCTCCTCTTCCACGAGCTCCAAGGCTTTGGTATTTACAACTGCCCCTTCTACCCCTGCTGCTTTGGAGGTATCAGGCACTTCCGCTAATGCTGCTCCCGGGTCTGTTGGTATTAATCCTGTCCCGGCATAAGCGCATCCGTTAAGAAGCATTGCTGTACCCAATACCGCGGCAAATAATCTGCTGACATTTTTCTTCATTCCTTTTCCTCCCGTGTTCTATTTATTTCTACCAATTCCTGCCGTTTCCGCCACAAATTCATCGATCAGCTCCCCGATCAGCTCTCCGGCTGCCTCGTAGGTCTCATCTGCAAGAGGATCCACCCCCGCAAGCTTAAGGAGAGATCCGGGATCGTCCGTATCACCGGCCTTAAGGAAGGAAAGGTAAGCATCGATAGCCTCCTGCCCTTTCTCCTCTGTCCGCTGACAAATGGAAGCGGCATAGGTAAGAGATGTCGCATACTGATACACATAATAATTTCTGAAAAGATGATGTATCCCCGCCCATTCGATCCCGGAGTCATCTGAGATCATAACCGCATCACCGTAATACTCCTTCGCAAGCTCGATCCATTTTTCCGCCATCGCAGACGTA
>JAFSXN010000088.1 GCA_017444015.1 Lachnospiraceae bacterium
GTTACTATTCACGGTCTAATGACTGACAAGAACTAAATACAAAATGATCATTCTCAAAGGTCGCAAGCTTAGATAATATCTGAGTTTGCGGCTTTTTAGCATTGTGCACTAATAACAGACGAAAAGTTTGTGCAAAATATTGGTATTATATTGATAAATAATACCAATAAACCTATTGACATTAATGTTGGTATGATATATAATATATAGTACCAATAGCGTCAGAGGAGGATACACGTGAGATGTCAATCGTGAAATATACAAACAAAAAAACAGGGATGGTTGCGGTTTATGAGTCCACATCACACTATGATCCGGAAACCAAACAGTCTCGCCCGATAAGAAAATATCTGGGGATGGAAGACCCCGAAACAGGCGCTCTTATCCCGTCATCCGGCAAGCGTGGAAGAAAGAAAATAAATGAAAGCGAAAATTCAACCAAGAAAAGCAAAGCAGTAAAGGATTACCAGGCTCTTTATGAAGAGCAAAAGAAAATCTGTGCTGAAATGGATACCAGAATAAAAAGACTTGAGCGTGAAAATAAAGTCCTGCGGGCCGGCGTTGAAAGACTCCGCAATGCTGCGTGCGAGATTTTGGATGTGAAGAACTGACTGGTTTTGAACCTTTGAATACCATTTGGAGAGTGCGTATGGAAGGCCTGTTCGAGATTAATACAACGCTGCAGTACAGAGTAAAGGCCCTGGAACAGCAGGTTGATGAATTCCGTTCTGGTGAAAGATATAAAAAGATTCAGCAAGATTATGGACGCGTGATAGATGGCTTCATTAAAGAAATAGCGCGGTTGAAAAAAGAAAAGGCAGATGCCGAAGCCCGCGCCATATCCACACGCAATATCTGGTTTGATGAATGTGAGTCAAACTGGAAAGATTATCAGACTGAGCTGAATAAAAAAGAAGAAACCATAAACAGGCTTGAGGAACGTTATTGGAAATCTCTTAGAGAACATGATGAAGAGATCGCGAAGATCAAAGCGGAACACAGAGCGGAGGTTGAAGAAAAGGATGCAATTATTGAAAAGCTGAAGGAAGAACTGGCTCATGAGAAGGCAATGAACGGACGTGACAGCAACAACACCAGCCTTCCAACCAGTAAGACTCCTATAGGGAAAGAAAAACGCATACCAAACAGCAGGCGTGGAACAGGCAAGAAAAAGGGAGGACAGCCAGGACATACACAGCACAAGATGGCAAAGCCCTCCGTGGATGAGATAGATGATGTTATTGATCACTGTCCTTCCGCGGAAGAGGTGTGCCCAACCTGTGGGTCTGATCGTTTGAAATATACAGGGGAATACGAAGAGAAGTATGAGATCGATGTAGAAATAAAAGTGACCAAGAAGCTTCATCGATATTTCCTGTATGAATGTGAGGATTGTGGAGAAAAAGTCAGAACCGGGATAGACCCAAACCACAGAGCTGAATGCCAGTATGGAGCGACTGTTCAGGCGATGGCACTGTCGCTTATGAACAGCGCAAACGCAGCAATAAACAAGGTGCCGCTGTTTCTCTCAGGAATTACAGGTGGGGAAATAAAACCCTGCGAGGGCTATATAGCCAAACTCCAGCCAAGAGCAGCCAAACGGCTCAGACAATTTCAAAATGATCTGTACGCGGTTCTGATACTGCAGAAACTTTTGTATTGGGATGACACAGTGGTAATGGCAGATAAAAAGAGAATCTGTCTTCGCTTTTATGGGAATGAGTATATTGCTTTCTATGTAGCTCACGACCAGAAAAACATGAAGGGGATTCTTGAAGATGGAATTCTGGAAGCTCTTACTTCAGATACAAGAGTTATGCATGATCACAACAGTATCAATTACAACAAGAGGTTCATCTTCATAAATATAGAGTGTAATGCCCACATACAGAGAGATCTACAGAAGATCATTGATGACACAGGACATACGGAGCCTAAAGAGCTGAAGGATCTGATTTCTATAACCATAAAAGAGCGCAATGATCTCATAAAAAAAGGGAGTGACAGATTTGATGATGAGTACATAAAAGCCTTTAATGAAAAACTTACAGATATACTTGAAAGGGCGATGATCCGGGCCAATGAAAACAAATCGAAATATACCGGTCCTTTTGAGAGAGCGGTAATATCAAGAATAATCAGCTACAGAGAAAATTTCTTTGCGTGGATATATGATTTCTCGATTCCGACAACGAATAATCTTTCGGAAAGATCGCTAAGAGGCGTGAAGACAAAAATGAAGGTATCAGGTCAGTTTGCATCGACTGAGACCGCTAATAACTATGCCCTTATAAGAACCTACATAGAAACATGCCGTCGCAATGAAATAAATGAAATAGAAGCTCTGGCCAGACTTTGTAATGGAAATCCTTACACTGTAGAGGAAATCTTCTCTTTACTGAAATAATCCCACTTAAAATTTGAAACTGGAATCAGCATGCGAAGGCGCATGCTGATTTGGTACGCCTAAAAGTTATTGAACCGTGAATAGTAACCTTGATTTACTCTTCTTTGCCGCGTAGCTTTGAAATCCACTTGACAACAAAAAATCAGGGTGCTATATTATAGACACAGAGGGCGAAGTACGCATTCAGGTATGCGCGGATGGCTCTCCGGGAGCTTACTAACTCAGGCAGGGATGCCGATTTCAGTTCAAAGGAGTGATGAATATGTCGAGTAGTATTAGCGGAGCAACTGATTATTCCTCGCTGTTCTCATCTTTGTCCACGAGTTCCTCCAAATCTACGAATTCCAGTTCGAATCTGCTTGCGGATTACGCGAGTATAAAGAACGGAAGCTACGCGAAGCTGGCAAAGTCCTACTACGGAAAGTCGGATACGAAGGCCAGCGCTGCGGCGAAGGCTGAAGAGGACAAAACGAAGAAGACTGAGCTTACGAGTACTAAGAGTGCTTCTTCCAAGCTCAGCAGCGCGGCGAATGCGTTGATCGATGATAAGTCTGTCTTCCAGAATAAGATTAAGACGAAGGATAAGGACGGAAACGAGACCGAGGATTACGATCGGGAAAAGATTTCAAAGCTGGTGAATAACTTTGTGGATGGTTATAATTCAGTGGTAGACAGCAGTGCGAAATCTTCGAACAATTCTGTTTTACGAAGCGGCGTTACGATGGTCCGTACGACGCTTGCGAATGAGAACCTGTTAAATAAGGTGGGAATTACGATCGGAGACGATAATAAGCTCTCGATTGACGAGGATACCTTAAAGAAAGCGGATGTCGGGACCTTGAAGAGTCTCTTCTCCGGGCAGGGTTCTTACGCATCGAATATTCAGAGCAGTGCGAGCTCGATCCTTCGGGCATCGGAAAATGCTCTGAACTCTTTGGGAGGCTATAACGCTTCCGGTTCCTATAACGGAGCGGTGGATACCGGAAGCCTTTACAGCAGCTTCACATAAGAGGAATTTCAGCTTTGGTTTTACTGCGGATTGTCGAAGCGGCAGTCCGCATTTGCAGGAATGGCGGAATTGGCAGACGCGCACGGTTCAGGTCCGTGTGGTAGCAATACCATGAGAGTTCAAGTCTCTTTTCCTGCACGAGAGACGAGAGGGCAGAAAGAGCTTCTGCCCTCTTTGTTATGTGCGAGCCTGCGCAGGGCAGTTTTCCGACTGAAGCCGGACGCGGGTGCGCAACCAGAGATTACAAAGCAATCATCGGGTCGCGCGAGTTGCCGCGAGTAGAGGGCTTTCGTCGCCCTGTTTGATTGCACAGGGCGGATAGAGGAAACGGGAGGAAAAACGAATGAAGTATGGGATTTATTTTGCGTATTGGGAAAAAGAGTGGGGCTGTGACCAGAAGAGCTATATCCCGAGGGTGAAAAAGCTGGGGTTTGATATTTTAGAGATCTCCTGCGCGATGCTAAAAGAGATTTCCGATACGGAGCTGTCTGAGATGCGGAAAATGGCGGAGGCGGAGGGAGTGATCCTGACTGCGGGCTATGGACCGAACGCTTCCGAGAATATCGCAAGCGCGGATCCCGCGGTCAGAGAACACGCCGTCGCTTTCTATACCGATATTCTGAAAAAGCTGGAGAAGCTCGATATCCATACCATCGGCGGCGGGATCTATTCCTACTGGCCGGTGGACTATACAAAGCCGGTTGATAAGGCGGGAGACTGGGAAAGAAGCGTCGAGGGAGTCCGTAAGGTAGGTAAGATCGCGGGTGAATGCGGTGTCGATTACTGTCTGGAGGTTTTGAACCGGTTTGAGGGGTATCTTCTGAATACCTGTGAGGAATGCAGGAAATTTGTCAATGAGGTGGACGTACCTGCCGTAAAGATCATGTTAGATACCTTCCATATGAATATCGAAGAGGACGATATGGCGGCGGCGATCCGTCTTGCCGGAAAGCAGCTGGGACATTTCCACGTCGGCGAGAATAACAGGCGGGTACCGGGCAAGGGAGGTCTGGACTGGTATCGGATCGGAGAGGCGCTTCGAAGCATCGGCTATCAGGGAAGCGTGGTAATGGAGCCCTTTGTACAGCAGGGCGGCGGTGTCGGAAACGATATCCGGATCTGGCGCGATTTAAGCCACGGAGCAAATCAGGAGAGGCTTGACGAGGACGCGAGACAGTCGGTTGCTTATCTGCGCTATGTATTCAGCGGTCCGTATTCCGATTACAGCGCAGTATCGTAAGGCAGCAGTTTTTAGTTGCCAGTTTTCGGTTTTTGGTTCGGCCGGGAAAGAAGGAAATGCCATGAAACGGATTCTTGCGCTTGCCGGTGTGGCAGTGCTGGTACTGATGTATGTTCTGACGCTGATCTTTGCCTTGAGCGGGTCGGAGAACTATTTCGGAATGATGATGGGGAGTATCGCCGCGACGATCATCATACCGATCTTTCTCTATGCCTTTCTTCTGGTATATAAGGCTGTAAAGCGGGATCCGGACGAGGAAGAGATATTAACGGATCAGAACGGTCCCGAGAGTGATAATAATGAAAAACTATAATAAATCGGTCTGTGCGGGCTGACCGGACAGATACGGATCGGAACAAAGAATGAAGATTTTGAGAGGGATCGGATACGGAATTCTTGCGCTGCTCGTACTTCTTACGGGCTTTATTCTCTTATGCGCTTTAAATCCGAACATCTCTCAGACCATCAACGATCTGATCAATAAACGGGAGATCGGAAAGCAGGAGCGAGAGGAAGAGGCGCAGCCGGAGATTCCGGAGATGCCATCGATCCTTGATACTTTTGGAAATAATCTGCCGCCCGCAGAGAAGTCGCAGGAGTCGGGGGAGACTCCCGAGTACGATCCGCTGTCCGACGCGCTTTTGCATAACAGTTCGGATACCTACGTCGCCCCCTCGGAGTCGGATATCATCATTCCGGAATCCGTAGCCGGAAAGGTCGGTTATCAGCCGGTCACCGAAAACATTGAGGATATCACCGATGAGGAAGCGGACCGTCTTTCAAAGGAGCTTGGCTACGGCGAAGAGGGAGACGGGCTCGATTTCGACGCCCTCTTTTACCCCTACTATCATATGTTGGATGACAGAGAGAAACATCTGTACCGCCAGATCTATGCCAATTCCCTGGCCTTTAACAAGCAGTTTCGGCCAGTGGAGAGTCTGACGGAAAAGGGGATGTATAATACCTTTATGGCGGTCTACAACGACCATCCGGAGCTTTTCTGGCTGGATACCGGCTATGCCGCCAAGTTTAAGGGGGACGGGACCTGTATCGAGCTGGATCTGACCTTCAACCGGACGGCGGACGACTACGCAAACGCGAAAGTCCAGTTTGACCGGAAGGCGATGGAGCTTGTTGACGGGGCTTCCGCGCTTACGACGGATTACGGCAAGGAGCAGTACGTACATGACAAGCTGATCGAAAACGTTGCCTATCAGGTTTCTTCCAAGATGAATCAGAGCGCCTACAGCGCCCTGGTCAACGGCTCGACGGTCTGCGCGGGCTACAGCCGGGCGATGCAGTATGTTCTGATGGAGCTTGGGATTCCCTGCTATTACTGTACCGGATACGCCGGAGAGAATCACGCCTGGAATATCGTAGGTCTGGACGACGGTTACTATAATGTCGATGTGACCTGGGACGATTCCGACGCGGGCAACTACGATTATTTCAATAAAACCGACAGCGATTTTTCCTCGACTCATATCCGGAGAGAGCTGTCCGTCAATCTACCTCCCTGTAATGGAACGAAATACCGCTTTTCGGACGCGCCTGCGGTAAATACCGGAGAAGGCAGTACGGGAGGTACGCAGGGGAATCAGATGCGGACCCTTGCCGATATCGGAAAGACTCAGGACGATGTGATCAATTCTCTCGATGATTATTACTATGACTGTTATAATCAGGTCCGGACCCTGGGGCCCGGGGAGCATGAATTTGAGAACCTGATCGGCAGCGAATCCCTTCTGAACCGGATCTATTCGATTTATTCAAACGGCGACTATAAGCAGGGATATATGGACAACGCGGTAACGGCGGTAGGAGCCGGGACCTATGATATGGATCTTTTGGTCGAGGAGCTGCAGGGGCATATCTTTCGGCTGACGCACCGGATCCGGCTGGGGTACTAGCCATGATCTATTTTGAGACCTCCAGGGAAACAGATGTCAGGCTCTATAAGACCGCGGCGACCTTAGACGAAACCTTCCGCTTCTGCGGAAAGTACGCGCTTCTTGGAAATGATCTGGTTTTGCTTGGCGGAAGAGGGTCGGTTCTTATTAACGCGGCGGCAAAGAGCGTGTCGAGGGACGCTCCCTTTCGGACCTTTGTGGATGTCAAGGAGAGGCCCCGCCGTTTCAGCAGGGATTCCACCGAAGAAAAACTGATCACAGCGATCAACAATGCCTTCAGACAGTGGTATGAGATCGATCCTTTTTCGAATTTCATGGAGTTTGAGGGGACGCTCTTAGAGACCAATAAGGCGCTGTTGGAGTACGGCCTTATGCTCAACTGGTCGGTACAGGGGATGGAGCTTTCCCGGGGGCAGGAGACCGTGAGCTTTGAGGACGGACTGGCCTTTATCCTTGAAAATGATATCTACGATGATATTGAAAAGAGCCTGAACGAGTGGCTGAACGAGGCCAAATACTACCGCAGGACCCTCCAGGATACCAAGGCGGTAAAGCAGTACGAAAAGCTCTTGAATTATGTGGACAGCTCCCTGGATCTCTATACGGAGATCGCCTTTTCTCTGGGGGAGCTGTACTATTTTCTGGGGAATTATCAGGGAGCTTTGGAGCTTTACCACCGCTGCGACCCGGAATATATCCCGGATAGACGGGGCTTTTATGTGCATATCGGCCATGCGCTTTTAGACGGCAGGATGAAGAACTATGAGAGCGAGATCCGCCTTTACTACCGGAGTCTTGTGGATACCAGCTTCTATGAGCAGAATAAGCGGATCATAGAGCTTGCGACCGAGGAGATCGCGCCGAATTACGCGGAGTATGAGGAGGCCTGCTTTCGGGTAGGGCATTTTAAATATCAGGAACAGAGGCGCAACCGGATCTCAGCAAGAGACGAGACCGGAAAGCTGCTAGCGGCGGATCCGTTAAAGAAGCCCGTGCCCTTTGAGCCCCTGAAGCGCTATGAGGGGATCAAACTGATCCGGCTGAAAAGCTATGAGGAGAGCTATGAGGAAACGCCGCAGGAGTTGCTTTCCCGGGCGCTTTCGGAGCTTTATGACGGAGAATATCAGAAGGCGTACGAGATTTATCTTCGGATCGCGGAAAAGTCCGGAAGGAGCTCTGAACTTTATACCTGGGCCATGCTGCAGCTTGCCAAGCTCTATTCTTTTTTTGACGACTACAGGGACGCGCTGCTGTGCCTGAAGGAGTGCAGAGAAGAGGACTTTGGGCGGGTCTACCGGAAAGAGGACTATATGCTTCTGTATGTTCACTCTAAGATCGTTCTGGATGATTTTGAAAGCGATCCGAGATTTCGGAAGCTGATCCGGGGGAAGTTTGACAGCTACTATGCCAGGTTCAACCGGGAATACTATCTGATGACCAGAGACCGGAATCTGATGGATGCCTTTTTGAGTTATGAAAAGGAGTGCGAGGAGAACGTGCTGAATCAATAACGATGTTATTTGTTTTTTGAACTATATGGCGTTCCCGTTTTCCCGTTTTTATGGTAAAATAGTATGAACGTCCGAATGAGCGGACGCTTCGGAAAAATGACAATATGCTGCTTTGGGAGCTGTCGAAAAATAACAAAGGAATTTTAGCGACAGGTCCTTAACGCGGAAAGAATCAGGAGGTAAGGCTATGGGCTTGATACAGGCTGCGGCGGGAGCTGCAGGCGGCGCGCTTGCGGACGCGTGGCGGGAGTTTTTCTATTGCGAGGCGATTCCCGCGGATGTATTGGTAACAAAGGGCAATAAGACAACAAATAAGAACAGAAGCTCGAATACAAAGGGCAATGACAATATTATTTCCAACGGCTCAATCGTTGCGGTGGCGGACGGCCAGTGCATGCTGATCGTCGATCAGGGCAAGGTCGTTGAGCTCTGCGCGGAGCCGGGAGAGTTCGTCTGGGATTCCTCCAGTGAGCCGAGTATCTTTTACGGAAAGCTCGGACAGAATATCCTTGCGACCTTTAAGCAGATCGGAAAGCGTATTACCTTCGGCGGCGATACCGCCAAGGATCAGCGGGTTTACTATATCAATACCAAGGAGATCCCCGGAAATAAGTACGGAACGGCAAATCCGGTACCCTTCAGGGTCGTGGATAAGAATATCGGTCTGGACGTGGATATCGCGATCCGCTGCCACGGGGAGTATTCCTACCGTGTGACCGATCCGATCCTGTTCTATACCAATGTTTCCGGAAACGTTGCGGCGGCTTACAAGAGGGAGCAGATCGATTCTCAGTTAAAGACCGAGCTGATGACGGCCTTGCAGCCGACCTTCGCGAAGATCTCCGAGATGGGGATCCGTTACAGCGCTCTTCCGGGCCATACGACGGAGATCGCGGACGCGCTGAATGAGGTGCTTTCGAAGAAGTGGGCCGAGCTTCGGGGGATCCAGGTCGTTTCCTTCGGTGTGAACAGCGTTACGGCTTCCGAGGAAGACGAGCAGATGATCAAGAATCTGCAAAAGAGCGCGGTCTTAAGGGATCCGACCATGGCTGCGGCTACGCTTACAGCGGCTCAGGCGGAGGCGATGACAAGCGCGGCAAAGAACGAATCCGCGGGGCCGATGATGGCCTTTGCGGGAATGAATATGGCGGCTCAGGCCGGCGGAATGAACGCGGGCGCTCTCTATCAGATGGGAGCGGCAGGGCAGCAGGCACCCCAGAACGCGGCACCTCAGGCAACGGCTGCTCAGGCGGGCGGCTGGACCTGCAGCTGCGGAGCGACCGGGAATACCGGAAAGTTTTGTTCTACCTGCGGCAAGCCCCGGCCCCAGAGTGACAGCTGGACCTGTTCCTGCGGTACGGAGAATACCGGGAAATTCTGTCAGAACTGCGGCAAGCCGAGACCGAATTCCGCGACGTTTAAATGGAAATGCGACAAGTGCGGCTGGGAGCCGGAGGATCCGAACAATATTCCCAGGTTCTGCCCGAACTGCGGCGATCCCTTCAACGAACAGGACAAGGTGACGACGTAAAAATACATGATAAAGAAAGACGGTTACGATCGGAAAGCCGGTCGTAGCCGTTGTTATTAACGAGGAGAATTATGAAGAAACGTGAGGATATCAACAAAATTCTGATCATCGGCTCGGGGCCCATCATTATCGGACAGGCCTGCGAGTTCGATTATTCCGGGACACAGGCCTGCAAAGCCTTAAAGAAGTTAGGGTATGAGATCGTTCTGGTCAACTCCAATCCGGCGACGATCATGACAGATCCGGAAACGGCGGATGTGACCTATATCGAGCCCCTGAACTTAGAGCGTCTGACCCAGATCATCGAGAAGGAGCGTCCGGACGGACTGCTTCCGAATCTGGGAGGACAGACCGGTTTAAATCTCTGTTCCGAGCTGTATAAAGCCGGGGTGCTCGAAAAATACGGCGTTCAGGTCATCGGCGTCCAGGTGGATGCCATTGAGCGGGGCGAGGATCGGATCGAGTTCAAGAATACCATGAAGGAGCTGGGGATCGAAATGGCCCGCTCGGAGGTCGCTTATTCCGTCGAGGACGCGCTTAAGATCGCGGACGACCTGGGCTATCCTGTGGTGCTTCGTCCTGCCTATACCATGGGTGGGGCCGGCGGCGGCCTTGTGTATAACGTCGAGGAGCTGAAGACGGTTTGTGCAAGGGGCTTACAGGCTTCCTTAGTCGGTCAGGTCCTGGTGGAAGAATCGGTGCTTGGCTGGGAGGAGTTAGAGCTTGAGGTCGTCCGGGATGCTGCCGGAAAGATGATCACGGTCTGCTTTATCGAAAATATCGACCCTCTCGGCGTTCATACCGGGGATTCCTTCTGTTCGGCGCCGATGTTAACGATCCCTGAGGACGTTCAGGCAGAGCTGCAGAGGCAGGCCTATAAGATCGTTGACAAGATTCAGGTCATCGGCGGGACGAATGTTCAGTTCGCGAGAAATACGAAGGACGGCAGGATCATCGTCATCGAGATCAATCCAAGGACCTCAAGGTCCTCGGCCCTTGCGTCGAAGGCGACGGGCTTCCCGATTGCTCTGGTTTCCGCGATGCTTGCGGCGGGGCTGGATCTTAGGGATATTCCCTGCGGGAAGTACGGGACGCTTGATAAATACGTGCCGGACGGGGATTATATCGTAATCAAGTACGCCAGATGGGCGTTTGAAAAGTTCAAGGGCTCTGAGGACAAGCTGGGGACGCAGATGCGGGCTGTCGGCGAGGTCATGAGTATCGGCAAGACCTATAAGGAGGCGTTTCAGAAGGCGATCCGCTCCCTTGAGATCGGACGCTACGGCCTTGGGAACGCGAAAGACTTCGGAGAAAAGACAAAGAAGGAGCTTCTGGAGCTTCTGCATATACCGACGAGCGAGAGGCAGTTTATCATGTACGAGGCGCTTCGGAAGGGCGCTACCGTCGAGGAGTTATATGAGCTTACCATGATCAAGCCCTACTTTATCGAGCAGATGAAGGAGCTTGTGGAGGAGGAAGAGGATCTTAAGCGCTATAAGGGCGGACTTCCTCCGGTGGAGGTTCTGAAGCAGGCCAAGCAGAACGGCTTTTCGGACCGGTATCTGGCAGGGCTTCTTTCGGTATCTGAGGATGAAGTCCGGAATATGAGACTTAAATCGGACATTAAAGAGGAATGGGAGGGTGTGCATGTCAGCGGGACACCGGACAGCGCCTATTATTATTCCTCCTACAATATTACAACGCTGAGTCCGGTCCATACGGATACGAAGAAGGTCATGATCTTAGGCGGCGGGCCGAACAGGATCGGACAGGGGATCGAGTTTGATTACTGCTGTGTACATGCAGCAAAGGCGCTGAAAAAGCTGGGCTTTGAAACGATCATCGTCAACTGTAATCCCGAGACGGTCTCGACGGATTACGATACCTCCGATAAGCTCTATTTTGAGCCGCTGACGCTTGAGGATGTGTTAAGTATTTACGAAAAGGAAAAGCCTCTGGGCGTTATCGCGCAGTTTGGCGGCCAGACACCGCTCAACCTTGCGGCGGATTTAAAACGAAACGGTGTGAATATCCTCGGAACGACGCCGGAGACCATAGATCTTGCCGAGGATCGGGATCAGTTCAGGGCGATGATGGACAAGCTGTCGATCCCTATGCCGGAGTCCGGCATGGCAGTAACGGTAGAGGAGGCGGAAGAGATCGCCCATAAGATCGGCTATCCCGTTATGGTGCGGCCCTCCTATGTGCTTGGCGGACGAGGCATGGAGGTGGTTCACGATGATGATCAGATGAGGGTCTATATGGCTAATGCCATCGGAGTTACCCCGGAGCGGCCGATCCTGATCGATCGTTTTCTGCAGAACGCCTTAGAGTGCGAGGCGGATGCCATCAGCGACGGGAAAGAGGTCTTCGTTCCGGCGGTTATGGAGCATATCGAGCTTGCCGGGATCCATTCGGGGGATTCCGCTTGCGTCCTGCCCTCCATCAATATTTCGAAGGAGCATGTCGAGACCATCGAGCGCTATACGAGGCTGATCGCCAAGGAGATGGATGTCAAGGGCTTAATGAATATGCAGTACGCCATCGAAAACGGAACGGTCTATGTTCTGGAGGCAAATCCGAGAGCCTCCCGGACGGTGCCGCTTGTTTCGAAGGTCTGCGATATCCGGATGGTGCCCCTTGCGACGGAGATCATCACCATGCAGCTTACGGGCAGGGAGTCGCCGGTTCCGAAGCTAAAGCCCCGCCTGTTTAGGCACTGCGGCGTCAAGGAAGCGGTCTTCCCGTTTAATATGTTCCCGGAGGTCGATCCGCTGCTTGGTCCTGAAATGCGCTCTACCGGCGAGGTACTCGGGATCGCTCCGAATTTCGGAGAGGCTTATTTCAAGGCGGAGGAGGCGACGCAGACCGCTCTTCCTCTTTCGGGAACGGTGCTGATCAGTGTCAATGACAGGGATAAATCAGAGCTTGTAGAAGTCGCAAAGGCTTTCCATGATTGCGGCTTTAAGATCATGGCGACCGGCGGGACCTGCGATATGATCGTGTCGGCCGGGATCCCCGCGGTAAAGCGGTTTAAGCTGAAGCAGGGCCGCCCGAATATTCTGGACGCGATCATGAATGGCGAGGTGGATCTGGTGATTAATACGCCGGACGATAAGAAGGGGGCGGAGGACGACTCCTATATCCGAAAGGGCGTTATCAAGGCCAGGATCCCCTATATTACGACTATGGCTGCGGCAAAGGCCTCGGCGGAGGGGATCCGCGCGATGCAGAACAATCAGGCGAAGGTCAGGTCGCTGCAAAGCTATCATTCCGAGATATCTGAGTTATAAATGGGACAGTTTAAATCCCGCGTTTTGGCTGCAGAGGTAGGCTATGGGCAACAGACGAGCTGCTATTCTCATCATTTCCAATAACGGCATAGGCCTTGAATCCTTGAGTGCTCTGTTGGAGACGGATTTTACGATCTATACCTCGGACAATGTTTCCGAGGCAGAGGAGCTCCTTGCGGAACGAAAGATCGATATCGTTCTGTTAAATCTGTCGCAGGATACAGAGCAGAGGATCTCTTTGGTGTCTTATATCAAGACGGACGAAAAGCTCCGTTCGATCCTGCTCTGCGTTCTGACAGAACAGCAGAATTCCGAGCTTTCAAACAGAGCCCTGACCCTTGGAGCGAATTATAATTTTTCGCTTCCGATCAACCCCTCCCGGATCAAGCGGTTTATCAACAATATCGTTCAGACCTTTGTGGACGACAGGATAGACGCGGAGGAGAACCGGGCGGATGAAACGAAGCGGGCGATCGCGCTGCTTTCCGCGCTTGATATCGGGTATCTTTCGGTTTATGAGCAGGACGGCTATTATATCGACTATATCGGAAACAACGCCCTAAAACTCCTTGGATACGATATGAGCGCGCAGAGGAGCTTTGTCAATATGGATTTCTATAAGCTCCTGCACCCTTCGGATCGGATCCATTTCGAGGATACGTTAGGTTCGATCGTGGACGGGGAGAGCACCCACCGGTTTTTTGTATCGCTGAAAACGCAGAAAACGGATTACCAGCGCTTTAAGCTCAGTCTAAAGGGCTTTGAGATCAGAGAGGGTGTAAAGTACTTTGCTTTAGCTCTCAGGCGGGCGGATATTTACGATGCCGGGGATGATGACCTTCGGGCGGAGATAGCGATCTATAAGGAGAATTTTAAGATCGATCTTCTGACCGGCATATATAATAAGGAAACTTTTTTTACCGAGGCGACGAAGCTGATCGAGAGGAATCCGAGCGGCGCCTATGTCGTTACGGTCTGGGATATCGACCGTTTCAAGGCCATCAATGAAATGTTCGGCTCCGAGATCGGCGATAAGATCATCGTAGAGTTTGCGGATTTCTTCAAGACAGTCATCCGGGATGATTCCGAGTGTATTTACGGCAGGATCGAGTCGGATCACTTTATTACCTGTTCCACGGAGGTTTTTTTTGAACGCCACGAGGAGCGGATGAGCGCGATCCTAAACGGCGAGGAGAAGTGGCACAGCCTGGACTACAAGATCTATATGCACGCGGGTGTATACCGCCTGAGCCCGAAGGAGGACGATATAACGATCGCCTGCGACCGGGCGATGATGGCGCTTCAGGCCATCAAGGACAGCTATATTACAAGGCTGAACTATTTTTCCAGAGAGATGAGGGACGCGATCCTCTTTGAGCAGGAGCTGATCCGAAATGCCGAATCTGCCATCGCCGGTGGAGAGTTTTTCGTGATGTACCAGCCCATCGTCGACAGCCATACCAAGGAGATCGTCTCCGCGGAAGCGCTGATCCGCTGGCGTAAGCCGGACGGAAGCTATATGGCGCCGGGCTCCTTTGTGCCGACCTTTGAGAAGAACGGGTTCATTTCCCAGCTGGACCTCTTTGTCTGGGAGCAGGCCGCGAAATTCCAGTACAAGAGGCGGGAGGCCGGAAAGAAAACCGTACCGATCTCCGTCAATCTCTCCCGGATCGATTTTTACAATGCCGAATTGTTTGAGGACTTACAGCGGGTGGTCGAGGAGTATAAGCTCGACAATTCCTTAATGAAGATCGAGGTGACGGAGAGCGCCTATATGGATCAGCCCAAGGAATTGATGAACGTTATCGAGAGGTTTCGAAATTCCGGGCATAAGATCCTGATGGATGACTTCGGAAGCGGCTTCTCTTCCTTTAATATGCTCAAGGATTTTACGGTCGATATCTTAAAGATTGATATGAAGTTTATGGATTCGATCGATACCTCGGAGCGGGCGGGGAATATCCTTTACAGCATTATCCAGATGGCAAAGGCAATCGACCTGGAGATCGTCGCGGAGGGAGTAGAGACCAACAGCCAGTACGAGATGCTTAGGAACATGGACTGCGATTTGATCCAGGGTTTTTACTTCCACAGGCCTCTTTCCGAGGAGGAGTTTGAGGAGAAGTTAGATGCCAATGAGGCGGAGGTCTCTACCTCGCAGATCGTTGTCAAGGACCGGGTTCTTCTGATCGGAAAGGATCCGAAGAAGGCTGAGGAGCTTTCTGAAATCCTTAAGGAGACCGTGGAGATCAAACGGCTGGAAACCGCGGATACCTCGGAGAACCTTTTGCGAAGGAGCTTTGCCGGGATCAGTCTGATCCTGATCGACTGTATGACCGCGCTTTCGGACTGCAGAGAATTTGTCGCCTCAAAGAGCAAGAAGAGCTTTTACAGCGATATTCCGGTTGTGATCATTGTAAATACCGGGCTGATCGCGGAGACGGAGGATATGATCGGAAACGGGGTCTTGGATTCCATTCGCTATCCCTTCGAAAAGAAGATCGTTATGCAGCGGATCAGGCGGACCATCGACTATTACGGGATCCAGCTGGAGAAGCGAACCATCGGGGTCCTGAAAAAGAGCATGCTTTTAAGGCAGCAGCTGAATTCCTTCTTTGAGGACAGCATCGCGGGAATCGCCCGGGTGATCTTAGATAAAGACGATCCTGCCGTCGTCAAGGAGGTCTCCTATGTGAACGAGAGGTTCCTTGAGCTGCATGAGCTGACGATTTCCGAGGCGCTTCGGGCCAAACGGATCGATGAGCTGATGACGCATGTCAGGCTGAAGGACTTTGAAAGCATCGGAGATGCCGTCAAAGAGTCGGTTAAACAGCGGATCAGTCAGGTGGCGGGCGAATTTGATATCGAAAGAAGCGACGGCTCACTGCTTAGCTGTACGCTCGCCGGGTCCCTTCAGTATCTCGGGAACGATGTCAAGATGGACATTATTCTTCTGGAGGAGTCGGAAAAGACGGATACCGGGATCGAAACGCTTTTGGACGCGGTCAATCTCCGCTCCGGGGACGGGCTGGATACGCAGATTTGCCGCTACTATATGGATGAGGACATCGCGGATCTCTATCGGAAGAAGGAGGACGGAAGCTACGTCCGGGAGCTGATTTACGACGCGCGGAAGAGCTTCCTTGCCTACTATGGTGTCAGAGAGGGTTCCAACAGCTATGAAACGGCATCGGAGCTGTTTGACAGGCTTCGGGCAGGGGAGGACCGCCTGAGCGCGGATATTCTGGTTCCCTTTATGGTAAACGGGACGCAGTCCCATAAATGGTACAGATTATCTCTGTCACACCTTAAGGATTACTCGGGAAAGCGGTGTGCCCTCGGGGTGATGGAGAATATTTCCAGAGGCTATGATCTGGAGCATATGATCTGGAAGACGAAGCAGTATGACAAGCTGATCAAGGAGGACGCGATCTTCTATCTGGAGGCGGATCTGACCGATAACCGGGTCATTAATTCCGATGCCTTTAAGATCCTTGGTAAGTACGGGATCCCCGAATACTGCTCCTACAGTGAGTTTGGCAGGATATTTGATATGACGGTGGATCCGGAGGATCTGGAGAAGGTCAGAAACAAGCTGTCGAGAGAGCGGCTGATCCGGGAGTATAGGGAGGGCGACGGCTTCCATCGGATATCCTTCCTGGCAAAGTTTTTAGAGGACCAGGACTGGAGGACCTATCAGGCGATCGTACTCCTCGATGAAAATCCCGCGACAAATCATGTTGAGGCGGGGTTACGGATCGTTGAGGCTGTGCAGGGGGGAGAGCTTGAGGCGGAGACCGGCTCCTTTGAGATGGATGCTCTGACCGGGCTTTACAACCGGGTATTCTTTGAAAAGAAGATGAACCGGATGTTAAAGGATCTGGACGACGGGAAAGAGGAACGAAACTTTGCTCTGGTCACCATCGGTCTGGATAACTTTAAGAAGATCAATGATGTCTTCGGGCACGATGTGGGCGACAGCCTGCTTAAGACAGCGGCAAATATCATCAAAGGAGATTTCGGCGATAAGGGACTGCCCGGAAGACTCGGGGGAGACGAATTCGCCGTGTTTGTTCCGGATGCCAAAGAGGAGGAGGTCAACGGGATCTTACAGAGGATCAATAAAGATATCTATCTGGTCCTTGGAACGGACGTAAGCAGTGATTCTAAGGAGTCGCAGGATATCATCGTTACGACGTCCATCGGGGTTGTGTATTCCGGAGACAGGAGAGAGAATTTCCACAAGCTGTACCCCCGGGCGGACTACGCGATGAATCATGCGAAGGCCAGAGGAAAGAACCGGTATGTGGTTTACTCGGACGCGGAGGCGGCGGCAAGCGAGCTGGCCCATTTTATGTCATAGAGATTTATCGTAAACGAATTATACTCGCGAACGCAATTAATTGCCGTTTTTGATAAAGTAAACGTACTGGAATTGCGTTTGCGAGTCCGGTTGATCGGCAACGAAAATCGTTAACCAGTATAAATAAATTCGTTTACGATAACTATTGATGCGCACGATTGCGATTAGGAAGGCGCTTTCAGCGCTCCGCAATCGGCGCAACAGGAAACGAATAAATTCGTTTCCTATAAAAATAATAAACAAGCAGGAGGAGATATGTTAGATATGAAATTTGTCAGGGAGAATCCTGACATCGTAAAGCAGAATCTGAAGAATAAGTTCCAGGAGGAAAAGCTTCCGTTAGTGGACGAGGTGATCGAGCTTGACCGGAAGGCAAGGGCCGCGCAGAAGGAGGCCGACGACCTGAGGGCGGCCAGAAACAAGCTCAGCAAGCAGATCGGCGCCCTGA
>JAFSXN010000089.1 GCA_017444015.1 Lachnospiraceae bacterium
AAAAAAAGAAAAGAAATGGTACTACCGCTTTTATATTGAGGATGCAAGCGGAAAGCTCATTCAGAAAGAGTATGCCGGCACCGAAAGTAAAAGCGAGACCGAGAAGCTGCTTCGACAGGCGATGGATGATTATGAATCAAAGAAATTTGTCGCCGTATCGGAGAACATCACTCTCGGTGAGCTCCTTGACAACTGGGCAGAGGAAGAACTGAAGGCCGGTTCTTTATCAAACGGTACCGTACAGTTATATCTGCACACGGTAAGCCGTATCAAGAAGCATCCGATCAGCAAGCGCAAGTTAAACACGATAACTGCAGAGCACCTGCAGAATTTCATGGATCTGCTGACCTATGGCGGCACGGAAGGTGACTTTCATGCCAGATCGGATTACAACAGGGACTATGCCAAGACATACAATGCGGTTCTTGGTCAGTCTTTCAGGTATGCGGTCTTCCCGAAGAAGTACATAACCTTCAATCCCATGCAGTATGTAGTGATGCACAAGCGTAAATCTGAAGGCGAGCTGTTTATAACGGACGAGGACGATACGATAAATGTAAAACCCCTGACCACTGAGATGTATAAGGAACTGATGGAATACATGGAGGTTCATCATCCGGAATCCATCCTCCCTGTTCAGATCTCGTACTACTCCGGGCTTCGTATCGGAGAGGTATCCGGTCTTACCTGGCAGGACATCAATCTTGAAGAACAGTATCTGACTGTACGCAGGAGTGTTAAGTATGATCCGGGACGGCATAAGGTCGAGATTGGCACTACCAAGCGTGCAAAGGTCAGGATCGTGGATTTTGGTGATACCCTTGCCGGGATCTTAAAGGAAGCGAAGCTTAAGAGAAAGCAGGATGAAAAGGAGTACGGTGATCTCTATAGCAGATGTTATTACAGGGAGGTTCGTGAAAAAAGCCGTACCTACTATGAATACTATCCTGTATGTAAGTCAGACATTGTTCCCGATGATTATCACGAGATCGACTTCGTATGCAGACGTGATGACGGTACGCTGATGCGACCGAGCACGATTGAAACAGCATGCAGATGCATCGCAAGAAAACTTCCCGGGTTTGAAGGCTTCCATTTTCACACCTTGAGGCATACCTATACAACGAATCTCTTATCAAACGGAGCTAAACCCAAGGATGTGCAGGAGCTGCTTGGTCACTCAGATGTAAGCACCACCATGAATATCTATGCACATGCTTCAAGGGAGTCAAAGAGATCGTCTGCAAGGCTTCTTGATAAGCTTACGGGATGACATCAAATCTGCCCGAAAAGAATTTGCCCTTATAAAAATCTCATAAGGGCAAAAGTAAGGGCAAATGATAGAACTCATGTAAGGGAAGTATGCGAAAAGCTTTGATTTTCAAGGGTCTATGAGAATCCGGTTAGTTATATTCCGGTTTAAAGCGATCAGCGATCTTGATGATCTCTTCAATTTTCGATGGGTCTTCTTCTAGCTCTTCTGCGATCCGTTTGGAATCAAAGCCCTTCCTTAGCTTTATACAAACCTGCTCAATTACTTTCAGGTACGCTCCTTCTTCTCTTGCATCCCAAATAACAGCCCATTCTCTCAGGATATCTTTTATGAGGGTATTGATCCGTCTCAGGGTCTTCTTGTCCTGCTTCTGCCAGTAAAGATAATCATTCCAAACTCTCTCGTCCCACAACAACCTCATAGGCTTAGTCCTCAATCAGATCATGTTCAACGAGCTTTGCCTTGCCGGAATCAATCTCTGATATAATCTTATTCAAATATGCCCTATTAGACTCCGCATAAAAAGGGTCAATTGATACTTCAAACGGAATTCTTCTTTCACGACGCATCTTCTTTGCAAAAATGGTAAAAGCGGTAGTCATACTCATACCCAGTTCTTTGCAAACTTCCTCCATTCCAATCTTATCATCCTGTTCCATCCGAAAATTTACTAAGACCTGAGCCATAGTCAGCACCTCCTTTGGTACTTCTATAGTAATATGGAATCTTGAATTTGTAAAGCCGCTTTCTTTATATTATCTTTATTTTGCTATACCTTCTCCACATCATCCGCGAACATATGAACAGAGACCATTCTCCCGAACATTTCTATTTCCGCGACGATCTGACGGCTTACGGAATCCACGCGGATGACCGTCATTTCGTTGTCCTCGTACATCCCGTTGATCCCGCGTACCCTGTCTCCGATCTTTAATCCGATGTCATATTCCTGAGCAGGGATCACGCCCTCTTCGCCGCTTTCCATCTGGCTTTTGATCCACGCGTTTTCCGGATCGCCGTCTGTTACAAGGCTGAAATAGATCCTGCGATGCTTTCCGAAAATGTCTTTTTCAACGATCGCCCGCCTGTGCTGTATATCCAGCTTGGTAATGCTCCCCGCATAGTCCGCTAACGGCCTGATCACTCTCTCGACTCTGCTTTTCTTCATTTTGACATAGCTGACGTGAAGAACACCCTCTGTAAGCAGGGTGTTTAAAAAGCTCATATCTTCATATCCGATGGGTACAAAAGCCGTAAGGCCATCCTCATCCTTTGTTCCAAGCATCCTGGTATAGACAGGTACCTTTCGCATGGAAGCGATCATCTCTTTCGGATCCTCCGTATTTACCAGGATATAGCCGGGAAACAGTCTCCGAAGATATATTCTGTAAGATCTTGCGTTACGGATCACCTTTTCAAAGACGGGAACAACACATTTGCCTTCCATATACCCTTCTGTATATCCGTTTAAGAGATCTACAACTCTCTCTTCCTCTCCGGTTTTTGTATGGATGACGTACCACATCGGTGGTTCCTCCTGACGAAATGTTTTGTGGATCGGATATCTGACGTACGGAAATCGAACCGCTCAGCCCCCTTTGAGCATAGCTTCGCCATCTGTATTTGAAGCAAAAAATACAGCTGGCGTTCCTTTATGTCCGCATGATCCGCATCTGCATCTGAGACACATAATGCCTGCTCAAGCTTCTTATAGGAAACGAGTTTATTCGTTTCCTATTGCGCCGATTGCGGAGCGCTGAAAGCGCCTCACTTACCGCAATCGTGCGCATCAATTATTATCGTAAATGAATTTATTTAATTCGTTTACGAGAATAATATCACCGCGATCCTCCACGGCAATAATTTTTCGCATAGTAAGCACTTTGCGAGCCAATTTAAGCGCTGAAAAGGTCTGCTATAAGTTTTACGCTCTCCGCCTTATGCTTCATTGACAGATGAACATAGCGGTCCAATGTAGTAGCCACACTGGCGTGCCCGAGGAGCTCGGAGAGAGTCTTCGGATCCATTCCCCGCTCTATACAGCGGGTTGCGTAGCAATGACGGGTTGCATGAAAATTGACCTGACGGAGCCCGCTTTTCTTCAGAATCGCGGCAAAACGATTCTCTAACGTTCTTGGCTCTACATACTTCCCCCTTTCCCCGGTGAGAAAAAAAGTCCCAGGTTTGTAAAAAGGACGAATGATATCCGAAAGCTCCACGGCGTAGGGGATATCCCGGAGTGAGTTTACTGTCTTTGGCGTATCGATCCTTAATGCTGTTTTTTGCTTCCCATCCTTCTCAGGAAGTCGCTGCATCGTCTTACGAACACGAAGGACGCATTCGTCAAGGTCGATCTCGTCACAGTTCAGTGCGCAGATTTCACCGATTCGTATTCCTGTAAACAAACAAATTAGAATCGCCACGTTTATCCTGTTCGGATTTGCCTTCAGATATTCGATGAGTTTTACCTCCTCTTTTTCAGACAAAACATCGATAGAGCCTTTTTCGCGTCTGACGATAATACATTCCGGCTGAAACCTGAAATCCAGGCCGGTCTTTCTGGCATACTTGGCAAGCTGCTTGAAAACCGTCATTACCAGACATGCCGAACTGGTGCCTATTGGCTTCCGATCGGTCAACCCTTCTGTCTGGAGCCGTATAAGGTACTGCTCTACTTCCTCTGTTGAAATATCGGCAATCTGACGGCTGCCGTACTCCGGCAGGATATAGATCCGCAGCTTGTCGATATAGCGGTATTTCGTTGACTCCTTCCAGTTATGCGCGGTATTTGCGATCCACGCATTGCCAATCTCCTCAATTGTAGTATTACTGTTAAGCATTGTCTGTTCTCCCTTCTGTTTTCATTTATTCTGGCTTTTCTATACTCGCAAACGCAATTAATTACCGTTTTTGATAAAGCAAATGTATTCGGATGCGTTTTCGAGACCGGTCGATCGTCGATGAAAAGCGTTAATCAGTATGAATAAAAGAAAACAAAAAGAAGTTGAGTTTGGTAGTCGTAATTTTCAGAATTGTTTGACATTTCCCCTAATAAAATCTGGAAAAATGACGATAATATTCTTAGATACCGTAAAGAAGGATTTGTCAAAATCCCGGAAAAGAGGTACAATAAGGTTTGAGAGTTCGCAAAGTGCTTACTTTTGCGAAAATGATTTGAAACTGAACTTAGAAATCAAAAAGAACAGGGTTGCCGGGGATTAGATCCGCAGGCCCTGTTCTTTCTGGTTTTTATAGATTATTATTTCGATTTTCTTTCCTGATGATTTTCAGCTTTTAGGTGAAAATTTCCTGATGGATTTCATCTTTTTTCGCATAATTTTCCTGATGGATTTCATCTTTTTCACAGATTTTTCCTGATGGATTTCATTTAATTTGCTTTATCAATATCGTACGTGAAAACAACATACTCATCAAATAAGGGAAGGGTGAACCTGATATATCCGCGTTTACTGCCGTCCAGTATGCCGCGCTTGATCAGACGGTCCCTGTATACGCTGTATTCATCGTCCGAGATTTCCATTAGAGCCTTGATCTCCTTTGCTCTGCCGTTTTCTGCTTTAGCAGCTCCGTAGGCCAGGCGCCTGTCAATCTCAGACATCTCAGACCATATTTTTTCATAGACATAATCTTCCAGATACTGCCTGAACTCCGGCAACGCTTTTCTATGATCGCCTTTGTTTTTCCATGTAAAATATCCCAGGACCTGAAACGCAAACGGATATCCTTTTGTAAGAGCGGCCATCTCCGTTGCGTCCTCCGTATCGATCCGGAAGTTATTCCGATAATTTTCCGCTATGTTTCTGATATTCAGCGGTTTCAGTTCAATCTTTGGAGCGCGGTACAGGAAAGTGAGATTTTTTTCATTCTGCAGGTTATTAATATTTTCATACAATCCAGTCATCAGAAGATATACCGGCAGATCCTGGCGTATCAGTATCTGAAACGCGCCCGCAAACGTTTTCATATTATCTGACGGAATAGCCTCGTCGATACATATCAGCGCCTTTTTTCCATGCTTTTTCAGGCTCGCTAGCATCTTGCTCAGGGCAACCTGAATATTGGATATCGGAACACTCTCCTTTACCTCTAAACCGATTCCAAAGAGGGACAGATTAATACTTGCGTTTTGAAATATTCTTGCCAGCGTGTTCTCGCTCGCAAGACTGGCCGCCAGATCCTGCAGAAGATCTCCCGAGGAGTTTAATTCTACAACGACCCACTCATCCGACTGGGAAAGCTCCTTTGCTGCTTCCGTCATAAATACAGTCTTTCCGCTGCCTCGTACACCTGTGATCATAAAGATCTGCTGGCTGGCAGGTTCTCCTCGAAAAGCTTCTGTAATTTCTATCATCTGCCCCGCCCGGGATATGACCTGAATGGGTTCCTTTCCAAATGTCAGATTATAAGGATTCTTTTCCATGGCTCGTTCCCCACTGGTATATTTCTTTTACGATCTGCATCATCTTTTACGATTATTTACGATTTTTGATTTCTTTTACGATTATTTACGATTTATGATACTATTTACGATCTTCTACGATTATTTACGATTCTATGATATCAATAAATCTCGTAAACGTCAAAGATGAAACCCTTTCGGATTTCATCTTTTTGCATTACCTGTTACCATTCATGGGCTAGTTTTTTGCTGGCAGACGCCGATAGGAGCCTGCTCACAAAAGGCATCTGTCAGCCAAAACTGAGGCCGTGGACGTTACCACTATCCATTAGAAATAATACACCGGCATATCGTCTCCGAGGCCGAAACGCTCGTTAGGCTCTGCCGCCCGCTCTAACATTCCTTTGCTGGGCTGATAAACGATCGCGCCCAGTACTTCCTCGGAAGGAGCCGCAATGACCTGCGCCGCGGTTACCTTGTTCACGGGGGGCTCTGCAACAGCTTTTACTGTTTCGGCCTTTGCTGCCGTATTCTTTGCTGCAGCAGGCTTCTTTTCCTCTGCCTTCGCTGTTTTTACAGGCGCTGCTTTTGTTGATGCCACCTTTGTCTTAGCCGCTCTGCCCGTACTCTTCTTCGTTGTCTTACTTTCCGCCGCCTTTGCCGCACGTTCCATACTTCCCTTACCTACTGCCATGCTTGATTACCTCCTCCGCCAGCTTTTTGAATTCTACTGCGCTTCTTGTACTTTTTTTATATTTGGCAACCGGTTCTGACGCGTCCTGCGCCCATTCGATCGCCGAATCTACGTGAATAAAGGATTCAAATACATGTATCGCCTTATAATTCCCGAGGATATCCCTCGCCTGCTTATAATAGTTCTTCCGCTCATCGACCTTTGTGATCAGGACTCCCATGATCTTTGCGTCTGTAACGTCCTTCAGGCCGTTTAAGAAGTCAAACATATTCGCGAGCCCAAAGAATCCCCAGGGCGATGCCTCCATGGGAAGGATCGCGTAATCCGACGCGCAGAGGATATTGATGACCCAGATTCCAAGGGTCGGCGGAGCATCGATCAGAATATAGTCGTATTTTCCGGATTCTTTGATCCCCGAAAGGCACTTTTTCAGAACAAATTCCCGCTGCATCATCGTAAAGAGATCATAGTCCACCTGGCTCATCAGCGTTGTCGAGGGAACCAGGTCGATCCCTTCATGCGGCGTTTCAATGACATACTCCGCCAGGTCCTTTTTCCCCCGGATCGCCTCATAGAGCGTCTTCTCGCTTTCCGCCAAGGCAAGGACCGCATCCTCGTCAAAAAAGGATAGAGACAGATTGAGCTGCATATCCCCGTCCACGAGAAGAACCTTTTTTCCTGCCACCGAGAGCTCATAACCGAGATTGGCGCAGGTCGTGGATTTCCCGCTGCCGCCTTTATTATTGGTAAAACATATGGTAGTTGTCTTGCGTTTTTTCCTGCTTGCCATCTCTTCTTCCCCGGACAACGGATAAAATAAATGATCATATGCGTTCCTGTTACCCATACAGTAAACAAACAAAATACATATGTTTTTATTGGGCTATACGCACGGACTCAAAGTAGAAAAACCTGGACACTGTGGTCATGAGCAGATCTACTGGTATATCTTTACCTCAAACGACTTCGCAACACACGCCCTGGCTTCCTTCAAATCCTTGAATTCTCCGCTTGTGATCATCTGCGCCAGAACATTTCCGATGGCGGTCGCTTCGCCCGGTCCCGCGTAAACCGGGATCCCCGTATATTTCGCGGTCAGCTCGTTCAGGTATTCCGCGTTGGAGCCGCCGCCGATGATATGGATCTTGTCATACTTCTTTCCGACCAGCTTTTCGATCTCAAGGAGCTTATCCTGATAGCACTTCGCCAGACTGTTATATACGACCGCGGAAAGCTCTGACAGCGTCTCAGGCACCTGTTGACCGGTTTTTTTACAGTAATCCTGGATCGCCGTTACCATATCCTCAGGTGATAAAAAGCTGTCATCCTGGCAGTCAACGATGGAGGAAATGGTCTCTTTCGATGCTTCCTCACAGATTTCTCCGTAGGACTTCTTTGGAGCCAGCTTATTCCGAACGGACTGGATCATCCAAAGTCCCATAATATTCGTCAGATAGGTGATCCTTCCGTTATAGCCGCCCTCATTGGTAAAGTTAGCCTCCTTACTGGCAAGGGAGCAGTCAGCGTCTTCTCGTTCAACGCCCATAAGCGACCAGGTTCCGGAACTGATATAACAGGTATCCGCTTCGTTGCTGGGTATCGCCATAACTGCCGATGCCGTATCGTGGGTCGGCGGCAGAACAACCTGGCAGTCAAAGCCAACCAGGCTCTTGACTTCTTCGGTCAATCCTCCGATCGCAGTACCTGGCATATGGATCTTCTGGAACATATCCTTATTGAAACCAAGTCGGTCAATCAGCTCATAATCCCAATCCCTGGTCTCAGGATTGACTAACTGACCAGTCGTTGCTTCGGAATACTCCTGTACTTTCTTTCCGGAAAGGCGGAAGTGGAAATAATCCGGCAGCATCAGAAGAGCCCTGGCCTTTTCCATATTCTCCGGCTCCTGCTTTTTGACCGCCATCAGCTGGTAGATCGTGTTGTAGATCGCCTTCTGGATCCCTGTCCGCCCGTAGAGCTCCTCCTCGTCGATGAGCTTGAATACCTCCGTATCCATCCCGTCGGTCCGGTGATCACGGTAGCCGTAGGGCTTGCCCAGAAGCTGGTCATTCTCATCCAGAAGTACATAGTCAACACCCCATGTATCAATCCCGACGCTCTCAGGAATCTTTCCAAGCTCCTTGCATTTCTTCATCCCGTCGATAATCGAGTTGAACAGCCGCTCCAGATCCCAGACCAGAGAGCTGCCGTCGTTATCCATTCCATTCTCAAACCGGTGAATCTCCTCCAGCTCGATCTTTCCGTCCTTCAGGCTCCCCAGGATATGCCTTCCGCTGGAAGCTCCGATATCAATTGCCAAAAAATACTTTCCCATGCTCTTCCTCCATTCTTATTCCCGGCCAACGTAATGCACTTATAGATTCTGTGTTTCCGAGCCAAACTTATATAATACCAATATTTTCTAACTAACCCTACGCATCCCCGACATCACCAGTCGCTGTATCAAGCCTTCCTAAAAAATTCCGAATATTTTTTCATTGAAGGAATCGTGCAGCGTCTGGTAGTCTGTATACTGGATCTTACTGTCCTTAAAGCTGCCCGACCATTCCGAGCAGATCGCGTCGCAAAGGATCACACCGAGCGACCTGTCCGCTCCGGTCGGGATCTTCTGCCCGCTCCGCTCTAAAAGAATCGCCGGAAATACATAATATATCATAAAGAAGTTCAGATTAACCTGAACATATCCGAATATCCTGCCCCACTTTGTAAATTTCTTTCGGACCTCTTCAATGAGGCTTACCGCGATCTCCTTTGCGGTCTTTTCCTTATCCTCGCTCTCATCTACGAGACGGATCATTTCCTGAAAAAAATGCCCGTTCTTCTGTACGAACAGATCCATATTCTGCTCGTATCTCTTCTTCTTCAACCTCTTCAACATATCCGACATATCATCAAATATGGTAACTACATCTTTAATCATAATATTTTCCTGTTTTTTTACTCAATTAATGAGTAGCGCAAACATACTATTGGAACCCTAGGTAGCTTACCAATCAGCCGCTCGCAGACTTGCGAGTGGCGTGCCAATAAAGCTGTGCGGTAAGCAGCAGGGGCTCTTCCAATGCGCAAGCTGCCCCTGCTGCCGTATCTGCTTAGGTAACTAAGCAGATACAATCGGCGACTGTAAAACGCCGGTACTTATGCCCTGTATTGCAGGGCATTAAGTACCGCTTCAGTGAGTTTTCGTTTTTTGAAAACTCACCGTCCGGAAAGCGCAAGCGGGCCGATTTCGAATTCGGTATGTTTGGCGCCACGGACTTTCGTTTTAGTCTACGACTACACCCTTCTGCAGCATAACATTCGCGTACAGCGCAGACTCTCCGGTCGCAACCAGCGCATAGCACTTCCTGGTCTCCTCGTAGAACTTAAAGCGCTCGATATATCCAAACGCCTTCTCTCCTCTGTCGTCGTACTTCTTAACGATATCCTTATACGTATCCCAGATCGGAGTCTCTACGTTATCTCCCGGCATAACCTCCATCAGATTTACCGGATGCTCTACGTATGTATCTAACGGAAATACCTGCAAAATCGCGTCTAAAAGCTCCGGAACCCCGTGTCCGTCGCAGCGGATAACGATGGAGTCAGCACCCATGGACTCCGCCGGGAAATTCCCGTCGCCGATCATAATTCTGTCACTGTGACCCATTTCATTGAGCACCATCAAGAGCTCTGGTGAAAGGATCTTCGGAATACCCTTTAACATATTTTTCTCCTTCTCCATTCATTATTTGTATCTATTCAGAACCAAGCGGATTAATATATACTGGTTAACACTTTTCGTTGCCGATCAACCAGACTCGCAAACGCAATTTCAGTACATTTACTTTATCAAAAACGGCAATTAATTGCGTTCGCGAGTATAAAAAACCAGACTGCAAGCTGGCTTGCAAGGATGGGTTTTTATATTATACTCAATAACGAAATTACTTTCCATTTCGTTATTGAGTGCGCCGAATTCGGGCCGCTTAAGGCGGCATATTTCCTATCCGAATTCGTGCGCATCATATTATACGATTAACGAAAAGCGG
>JAFSXN010000090.1 GCA_017444015.1 Lachnospiraceae bacterium
CATCTGCATGTTATCATCATCCGCGCTGTACATAGCTTTCAGAGAAGGCATCTTTTCAAGCATGGCGACTTTTACATCATGATTATCGTCATTCACAAGTTCGCCTGTGATGCGTACCCATTTTCCGCCTTTGAACGCGCAGATCTCAACCTTCGGATTTGCCGCGATCTGTTTTGAAACAGGCTTTATCTTGCCGGTCTGTATATACAGTTTCCCATCATACAGAAGTACCGTACCGAATGCCCGGACTCTCGGCTGGTCTCCTTCTACTGTTGCCAGATAATAGGTGTTTGCCTCATCCAAAAACTGATAAACTCTCTCAATTCCACTCATGGCAGTACCTCCTGCTTATTAACCCAGCTGCTCGATCAGATAGTTTTCGTAACCGATCTTTTCGATAATACCTATATGCTGTGCTACCCACGCTCTGTGCTCTGCCTCGCACTCTACAAAGCTTTCCACCAGCTTTCTGGTAATGGAATCATCCGTCAGAGAGGCTGCGATCTTTTCGAGTTCTTCCACGCCCTTCTGTTCCTTGAAGCCATCGTCCCAATCCTTCAGGAGATCTTTGATCTCACAGAAAATCGGCTGTTCGATGCATCCGAACACCGGCTGTCCGCCGAGTTCGATCACCCTTTTCGTGCAGTTTCTGGCTTCTTCCAGTTCCTCGTCCCCTTCTTCCTTGCAGCGGTCAGCAAACTTTCCGAACCCCTGCGCGCGGAAAGCAGCTTCATGAATGTAATCTGCCTGTGAGCTGGAATACCATGCGATTGCATAATCGTTAAGCATCTTGATCTTTTCATCGAGCGTCATAATAATATACCTGCAACGCCCAGCGATGGCTCCCCCACAGTTTCGTAAGACTATGGGGTGTAGCTCCTTTGATCAATTGAAACAGGACGGAACTTTTACAGAGAAACCATATATCTTGTCAAAAATATAAATAATTGCCAAGACATATTGCGTTTCTAACCTGCTTCGTGTATAATATGTCTTGTCAAAAATCTAAAAAAATGCCAGGATATATTTGACGCGAAAGAGGTGAGATCAATGCAATGGTATGACAAGACAGCGAAAAACATGGCAGCTGACGCAAAATACTCCAGGAAACAGCTGATCTCATTGCTTCGTGAGGATACCCCATCGTTAAATGATGGTTCCTATCAATGGGCTGTTGGGGGGATGTTAAAATCCGGCGAGATAATACGAACAGGCTTCGATGAGTACATGGTAGCTTCCGGCAATTCTCTTCCCGAATATCTGCCGGCTTATACCCCGCTTGCATCTGGCTTGCTTATGAAGGTTGCAGATAAATTTCCCTATATCGGCTTCACGGTATTTGAAACCGTCCTGATGAATGATTTTTTGAATCACCTGATCGCCCAGAATACGATATTCCTACAAGTCGAAAAAGATGCAAGCGCATATGTGTTCCGTTTCCTTCAGGATGAAGGCACAGGAAAGGTCATGTATAAACCGACCAAAAAAGATTTCAATCTGTATTGGGCAGCTGATTCCGTAATCGTGACGGATATGGTATCTGAAGCACCAATTGCTTCGGACAATCCCCATGTCATAACGATTGAAAAAATGCTTGTGGATATGTATTGCGATAAACTGATTCAGAGTACTTACAGTAAGGCGGAGTATCCGTCGGTTTTGGAGCAGGTCATCAAAATCTATAAGGTGGAAAGACCAAAAATACTCCGCTATGCCGGACGACGAAACCGGGCAGCAGAGATTAAGAAGCTCCTGGAAGACTCAGACTGAGGGAGGAAGAGAATATGCTCTCACGGGAGAACTATACGGAATTACATATCAACGATCTTCGTGCGCAGACAGGCGCGGATCCATCCATCCTGGAGCGTACCGTCTTTGCGTTTGGCCTTCTGGAAGCAATCCGGACTGTGGAACTGCCATTTATATTCAAAGGCGGAACGTGTCACTCCTTGTCCTTCTGGATGAGCCCCGACGATTGAGTACAGACATTGATATTATTGTGGAACCCGGTGTGGATGTGGATGAATATATCAACCGCGCAGGCAAGACCTTTTGGAAAAGACAAAGAGCTTGAGATCATTAAGCAGATGTTCGACTGCTGGACACTTGGCCGTGAAATGGACGATTTCCAAACAGTTGCCTCTGTATACCGTCATGTGGCGAAGGTTGAGATGGGTTACTCGATTTATCACAGAGCCGTCGATTGGTAGATGTCAGCTAAAGCTGACCGGCGACTTGCGGGCGAGTAGGGTTCGACTTCGTCCCCCCTACGCGATTAATAACCGATTTCAATCCGTAATACGAACGAGGTAATTATCGTAAACGAATTAAATAAATTCGTTTACGATAATAATCGATGCGCACGATTGCGGTAAGGAAGGCGCTTTCAGCGCTCCGCAATCGGCGCAATAGGAAACGAATAAATTCGTTTCCTATAACTATGGGATCTATTTATGAATTGGACAATGAATATGACGAGGATGTTATCAGTGTGAAAAAGCTGATGGCTGCCCTTGACCGGAATCTGGCGGATAGTGATATTCCAGTACTGGCTCAGATGTTAAAGATGGATGAGCTTTTGCTTCGAAAAGCGCTGAGCGGCCTTAATCATGTAGATGTTGTAAAGTGGTGATCGGCATCTGATAAAAAAATATTGCCATATTATGATCGTTTGCGTATAAAGAATTAAAAGAAAGAATTTATACTGGTTAACGCTTTTCGGTGCCGATTAATAGGACTCGCAAACGCAATTTCAGTACGTTTGCGTTATCAGAAACGGCAATTAATTGCGTTCGCGAGTATAAACGGACTCACAAACGCAATTTCAGTATGTTTGCTTTATCAAAACTGGCAAGTGTTTGCGTTCGTGAGCATAAAAAACAGTCATATCGAAGGAGAAGAATATGAAAGACAACTTAATGAATAAGAAAATCATTGACACCGACCTTGAAAAAGTAAGCGGCGGAATGGGAGACGGACAGGGAGCTTATGATCAATCGACCAACCTTGTGCGCATGAAATGCCCTAATCCGCAGTGCATTACAAATGATCCGAATAATCCGGATGATCTTTCGAAATTTGAGTCCTTCAGCGGAGGAAGATTGAAATGTATCTACTGCGGATACCAGATCTTTGAGCCAAAGGGTTCGCTGCCCATGTGACAGATTGCTTTGCGCCCGTTTCCCTAATCCAGTATATTCAGCGGTTTCCACCGAAGATAGTCCCCGGAGGTCAAATGGTAAATCCGTCCGCGGTACTCCCCTTCTATACTGTCGTGGAAGCGGCTCTCCCCGTGGCAATGGGCGTAAACCACCTGCTCTGCGCCGTATTCCTCCGCCATATCGGTAAATTCGCTTCTTTCTTCCAGAATATTGGTGGGGGGATAGTGCAGAAACATAATGAATTTTCGATACCCATCCGTTTTTGCTGACTCAAAGGCATTCCGAAGCCGTTTAAGCTCTCGATCTACCAGCTTTTTCGCATGCTCCTCGGCCTCCTCATCCCAGCCTGTGATCCTCCCGTAGCGATCCAGATAAAACGGACCCTCAAAGGTAAAGCCCTTTGTCGCCACCAGAGCGTAATCCCGATAGGTTTCGTAATTGTCCTGCAAAAAAGTAAGCTCCGGCGCAAAGCGATCATTAAGCTGCTTTGTTTTTTTCGCGTCCCAGAACATATCATGATTGCCACGGGTCAGGAGCTTTCGCCCCGGAAGCTCACGGATATATTGAAAATCCGCTTCACATTCGTCCAAGTCTTTCCCCCAGCTGTGATCTCCGACCAAAACCAGGGTGTCTTCCGGCTTAATCAGCTTTTCACAGTTCTTTCGCAGCTTCTCTTCATGGTTCTTCCAAAGCCTTTCCCTTAACTGGCTTGGTGCTTTTAATTCAGATTGAAAATGCAGGTGAAGATCACCGATTGCAAATAAACTCATAAACAAATTCTGTTATATTTTTGGATAGATGTCAAGGCGCAGGTTTTTTCCTTTGTACAAAAAAGTGAAGTATAATTATGCCATAATAGAGACGGAGCCTGTTTTTCAAGAAGAACGCTCGTGCGGGTAAAAGAAAAGCAGTGTAATCCTGGTCACAGATACAGAATATCTGATTGAAGTTTCAATTTGGAGGCAGCTTGAATGGCGACATACGTGATCTCGGATATCCACGGGGAATATGACATGTTTATGGAGATGTTGGAAAAGATCGGGTTGAAGGAAGAGGATACCCTGTATATTCCGGGCGATATTTTTGACAGAGGGCCGCATCCGATCAAAACGCTCCTTAAGCTTATGAAAATGCCAAACGCCGTATGCCTGGTAGGCAATCATGAGCTTATGGCGCTTGAAAATCTGGAATTTCTTATGCAGGAGATCACGGATCAGTCGATCGACAGGTTAGATGAAAAGACATTAGTAACGGAACCGTTTCATCGGAAGTAAATGGAAATTATCGGAAATTATTGCTTGAATATTTCCGATAAAATTGACCAGATTTCCGTTATATGGTATGATGTTTCCGACCGGAGGTGGAACGGATGGGAAACTATAGTGAATATGTAGGGACTGCTGAAGCTGCGAAGCTGTTACAGATGACGGGACGTCGGGTTGCAGGGCTTTGCAATGAAGGAAAGCTTTCCGGAGCATTCCGGCCGGGCAGAAACTGGAAGATCCCGTTTGAAACAGTAAAAAAATATATGGATGCCAAAGGAATAACGCTGCCTGAATATTATAAAGAAAATGCTCAGGATTTACTTCCGGTTGCTGTCGGTAATACATCATATATTGAAGTTTCCAGTAAATGCTATTATGTGGATAAGACCCTTCTGATCCGGGATCTGATCGATGATCATAACATGGTTACTTTGTTTACACGGCCGCGCCGTTTCGGAAAAACACTGGCGATCAATACATTGAAGACCTTTTTTGAGAAATCAGAGGAGGATACTTCCCATTACTTCACGAACAAGAAGATTTGGGAATGCGGGGAGAAATACCGGTCGCTGCAGGGCGCCTACCCGGTGATCATGCTGACCTTTAAAGATGTGAAATATGACAACTGGCAGGATTCGAGAGAAGCGATCCGGCTGGTTATAAAGGATGAATATAAACGTCACCTGGAGCTGGCCGGCAACAGCCTGATGTACTCCGATGTAAAGAATTGCATAGACCGAATGGAGACCGGAGAGATCTCGGATGTTGAACTCAGTCGGGCACTTCTGAATCTGACCAGAATGCTTGCGGAACATTATGGCTCAAAGGTGGTCATTTTGATCGATGAGTATGATACGCCGATCCAGCAGGGCTATTCCCGTGGGTTTTATAAAGAGGTGATTTCCTTCATGCGGAATTTCCTCTCAGGAGGTCTGAAGGATAATCTCTATCTTGCTTTCGGCATTCTAACGGGGATTATGAGAATATCCAAGGAAAATCTGTTTAGTGGTCTCAATAATCCGATTGTGAATACCGTACTGGATGAGAAGTACAGTGAGTATTTCGGCTTTACAGAAGATGAAGTCCTTGAGATGGCTGAATACTATGACAGGATCAGCGCAATGGAGGAGATTCGCTTCTGGTATGATGGATACAGGTTCGGGAAGAAAGAAATCTATAATCCATGGTCTGTGACGAATTACTTTGCTTCCGGCGGCCAGGCCAGGCCGTATTGGGCAAATACCAGCGATAATGAAATTATCCGGGAGATCCTGACAGATCTTACACCGGATATTTCCGAAGACCTGTCAAAAGTCCTGCAGGGCAAAGAGATTCAAGTATCGCTGGATATGGAAGTTGTTTATCCTCATATGAAGGACGGCAATGATACGATCTTCAGTTTTCTTCTGTTGGCCGGGTATCTGACACCTGCCGGAAAGCCTGAGGAAACAGAGTTTGGAACTTTTGCTTCTCTCCGTCTCCCCAATGCCGAGATCAAAAGAATTTACAATACGGAAATTCTCAGTTGGATCCGCAGTAAACAGTCCGGAAATATTATCTCCGAGATAGAGAAAGCGGTCTATCTGAATGATCCGAAACGTTTGCAGGAAGCTCTCAGAAAATATATGGTCACCAGCATCTCTTTTTACGACGGAGCGGCGGAGGGCTTTTATCACGGAATGGTACTCGGTCTTGTTGCCAGTCTTTCCACTAAGTATTACATACGTTCTAACAGAGAGTCCGGCGAGGGCAGGTTCGATCTTCAGCTTGAGCCGAAAGATAAGGTACTGCCCGGTATTCTGATGGAGTTCAAGGCTGTATCCGTATCAGAGAAGGATAAGCTGTCAGAATTGGCAGAAGAAGCTCTTGCTCAGACGGAAGATAAGGATTATCAGAGAGAGCTGGAGGATCGCGGGGTAAGCGATATCGTAAGCTATGGCATTGCCTTCTCCGGAAAGAATGTCGAGGTCAGGATCGCGCGATAAGGTCCATTCGTGTATTCCCATAAAACTATAGTTGCACTTCCTAGATAAATTGAATATAATATGAGGAGCACAGGAAAAAAAACTGTGCAAATCTTACAAACTAATTCATCACAGGAGGTAAAAATGAAAAAGAAACTCATTAGTGCAATCCTTTCTTCAGCAATGGTTCTTTCGTTACTGGCCGGCTGCGCAGGAGCGCCTGCAGCTGCTCCCGCAGCATCGAGCGCACCCGCGGCTGAGGAGACCACAGAGGCTGAGCCCGCGGCAGAGGAAGCGGAAGCTCCCGCAGCTGAGGGCGGCAAGGTATTCGGTTATACCTGTATGGACGGAACGAATCCTTTCTTCGTAGCTCTGGAAGGCGCGATCCGTGAGGTAGTAGAGGGCAACGGCGATACGCTTGTTTCCGTAAATCCTCTGAACGATTCCAATACCCAGATCAATCAGGTTGAAGACCTTATCTCCACAGGCATCGACTATATGTTCGTTAACCCGGTTGATGCTGACGGAATCATCCCTGCTCTGGATATGCTGAAGGAAGCGGATATCCCGATCTTCGGTTTCGATACCCAGGTTGGCGATATGAGCTATCTTGTATCCTATGCTGGATCCGATAACTACAACGCAGGCTTCGTTTGCGGCGAAGATCTTGCGAAGAAGCTCCCGGACGGCGGCGATATCCTCGTTCTGGATTCCCCGACAATGCAGTCTGTAACGGACCGTGTTAACGGATTCTTAGACGCGATCGATGGCAAGGGCTTCAATATCGTTGGACAGCAGGATGCAGTAGGTAACCTTCAGGTTGCTCAGGAAAAGTGTACTGACCTCTTAACGGCTCATCCCGATGTAGTAGCTATCTTCGGCGGAAATGATCCTACAGCTCTCGGCTGCCTGGCAGCTGCGGAGGCAGCAGGCGTTTCTCCGTTGATCTACGGTGTTGACGGCTCTCCTGATATCAAGGCTGAGTTAAAGAAGGAAGACAGCGCAATTGAAGGTACCGGGGCGCAGTCACCGGTTACCATCGGAAAGACGATCGCTGAGACAGCTTATGCATGGATCAATGGCGAAGATGTTGAAGCGTTCATCCCGATCGAGACCTTCCTTATTACAGCTGACAACGTTGACGACTACGGCATCGACGGATGGCAGTAAGCTATACTGGTTAACGATTTTCGTTGCCGATCAACCGGACTCGCAAACGCAATTCCAGTAAGTATGCTTTATCAAAAACGGCAATTAATTGCGTTCGCGAGTATAAAGCTGCAAAACAAGCCGGATATGGCCGTTGAAAGCTTACTTTCATAAGGCCGGATTCAGTTAAATCAATTTGGCGACAGCCAAACCACAAATAAACGCGCAGCGTTTTTGAGTGGGCTTGGTTACTCTCAAGCAAGGGTCTTGCTCCTTAGCGGACAGGACCCTTGCTTTAAGTCAAAGAATAGTGAGCGTAAATACGAGCGTATCCTATTAATTTTTCTTTTAAGCACTAATCAGACAGGTGGTGAATATAGTGAGCGAATACTTACTTGAAATGAAAGATGTCAATAAATCTTTCCCCGGTGTTAAAGCTCTTTCAGACGCGAATCTGCAGCTGAGATCGGGAGAGGTTCATGCGCTGCTTGGAGAAAACGGAGCCGGAAAGTCGACGCTGATCAAGGTATTGGGCGGGATCTATTCCGCAGACAGCGGCCAGATCGTTATCAACGGTCAGCCGGTCAATATCGACGGTGTCGTTGCCGCGAGAGAGGCCGGTATTTCCATCGTGCATCAGGAGCTGGTGCTTGTTCCGTATATGACAGTCGCTGAGAATATCTTCCTCGGAAGAGAGCCCGGAACGAAATTCAATGTGGACCGGGGGAAGATGTCCAGAGATGCCCAGAAGCTGCTTGATACCTATGAAATGAATATCGACGCGGACTCTTTGGTGGAGCGGCTGACGATTGCGCAGCGCCAGATGGTTGAAATCGTCAAGGCGATCTCCTTCGAGTCCAAGATCCTGGTCCTGGACGAACCGACCTCCTCGATTTCCGATAAGGAGATCAATTTCCTGTTCAGTACGATGCGGAACCTTACAAGCCAGGGCGTTGGGATCATTTATATCTCCCATAAAATGAGTGAGCTGGCGGAGATCTGCGACCGCGTTACGGTCATGCGGGACGGCTTTACGGTCGGAACAAAGGTCGTTAAGGAAACGACGACGGATGAGCTGATCGCGATGATGGTCGGAAGAGAGCTGACAAATTACTATACAAGAGATTTTACCGAATCGGACGAGGTTGTTCTGAAATGCGAGCATATCTCCGACGGCAAGATGGTGAAGGATGTGAGTTTCGAGCTTCGAAAGGGCGAGATCGTTGGTTTTGCCGGACTTGTCGGTGCCGGCCGGAGCGAGACGATGAAGGCAGTCTTCGGACTGACTCCGGGCTCCAAGGGCGAGGTTACCGTGAAGGGGCGGCGGGTCGATATCAAGAGCCCGGTCGATGCCTTAAAGCATGGGATCGCGTTGGTTCCCGAGAGCCGGAAGGACGAAGGGCTGTATGGCGTGCAGAGCGTCAGGTTCAACTCGACGATAGAGGTTCTCGATGAGTTTATTAAGAATTTAAAGGTCGATCACAAAAAAGAAGAACAGATCACACAGACCTATATTGATAAAATGGCGACAAAGACGCCGAGCCAGGAGCAGAAGATCGGAAATCTGTCCGGCGGCAATCAGCAGAAGGTTATGATCGGACGCTGGCTTGCCACGAATCCGGAGATCCTGATACTGGATGAGCCGACCAGAGGTGTGGATGTCGGCGCGAAGGCAGAGATCTATTCGATCATGAATGAGCTGGCGAAAAACGGAATGTCCATTATCATGATCTCATCGGAGCTTCCGGAGATCATCAATATGAGCGACCGGGTCTACGTTATGTATGAGGGTAACGTTACAGGCTGTCTCGATCATAAGGATGTTACGCAGGAAAGTATTATGCAGCGCGCGGCGCTGAGTGAATAAGGAGGGAATATGGGTTCCAAGATACAAAAAGGAGTAGTTTCCTATTTTAAAGAGAATTTGGGTATTATCGTCGCGCTGATCGTCATGTGTCTGTTTCTGATCGTCTTCCCGACGACAAGAACGACCTTCGCGACCAGCAAGAATATTTTCAATATTCTCAGACAGAATGCTTCAAACCTGTTTCTTGCAACAGGTATGACCATGGTCATCATCCTGGGAGGGATCGAGCTGTCCGTTGGTTCAGTTATAGCGCTTTCGGGCTGTGTAGCTGCCTTCTGCGCTGTGAATCTCGGGCTTCCTGAGATCGTCGGTTTCCTGGCGGCGATCTTAGTCGGCGGTCTGGTAGGTCTGTTCAACGCTTTCTTTATTTCCTATACGGATATCCCGCCGTTTATCGTAACGCTGGCGTCGATGAATATCGCAAAGGGTATCGTTCTGGTATTTACAAAGGGCGTACCGATCCGCTGTCTGACCGATGCTTTTAAGTTCCCCGGTGTTGGTTATGTCGGACCGATCCCCGTACCGGTCATCCTGATGATCATCGTTTTCATCATCGCGCTTCTGATCGTAAACCGGACGCAGCTGGGGCGTCATATCTACGCGGTCGGCGGCAACGCTCAGGCGGCGAAGTTCTCCGGTATCAATGTCAAAAAGGTAAAATTCATCGTTTATGTATACACGGGACTGATGGCTGGACTTGCTGGCGTTGTAGTTGCTTCGAGACTGTATTCCGGTCAGCCGACAGCGGGTGACGGCGCGGAAATGGACGCGATCGCGTCGGTTGTTGTCGGTGGGACGTCCATGAGCGGCGGCTCCGGAACCCTTGGCGGAACTTTGATCGGTGTTCTGATCATCGGCGTTCTGAACAATGGTCTGAACCTGCTTGGTGTTGACTCCAACTGGCAGTATATCGTAAAGGGTCTGGTTATCCTGCTTGCGGTATACGTTGACTGGGTAAGAAATCTGAAGGCTGGAAGATAATATATCTTATGAGTACCTGTCTTTCAAGGTATCATAAGAGAACGAGCAAACTATGTTCCGACTGCGTCGGAAATGGTTCGCGAGGCTATGTTGAATTTCCGATACTATTATTTATGATCGATTAAGCTCAGAGGGGCATACTCTGCGATACAGCATCCGTATCAACAGGGTATGCCCCTCTGTTATGGGTATGCATTTTAAAAGCCCTCCAACGGTCCGGGGTTTGATCCGTCCGACGATAGCAAGCCGCATACCGCACTTGAGAATATCCGGCAGCGGCTGGAAGAACTATAAGAGACTAAACCTGTATTTTCCCTTCCCCATTCCTTTTACTGGAACTATGATCATTAATTCATCTTTCATCCTTTTTAAATATGATGTAGCCGTAACTTCAGAGCACCCCAGGATTTCAACTATTCTGGAATTGCCAAAAATCTCCGTCCCAATCGTTTCATACAGGCTGATCATGTTTTGCTTTGTTGTACTTGAATAGTACGAATCCAAAATTTTTTCTTTAAAATCTTTGGTTTCGCTCTCAATCCAAACCTTTTCCTTTGGTTTAGCCCCCTTTTTTATTTCGTAATACTCTTCATTCACCGGAATAACTACAGAAGTGACGTTATCATTCACATCAAAAATTTTATAGTACAAATCCGGTGATCCATTTTCCTTCAAGGATCTCTTAGCTTCACCTATCCCCGTTCCAAAAGACTCTATAATTCCCAGCGCTTTAAACATATCCCTGAGCTCCGGGTTTTCGGTATCCCTTTCATTAAAGAACGTTCTCTCGTTCAGATCACTGATACGTAACGGCGGCAATGGTTTATTGTAATTCACAATATTTATCTGTCTCTCCGAGATATATACCTGGATCGGTTTTCCATTTTCATAATTGTTATGAACGATAGCATTGGCTAGTAATTCCTCAAGAGCAACAAAAGTGAAATTCTCAATTTTTTTATTGTCAGCGCTTCCCTCAGCCCTTATAACCAACTCGTTCAGGAAATTGCTGTTTATGTATTCCAATACAGAATAATACTGTTTCCAAATCGCCCCCTTAAAAACTTTGGATTCCATTTTTCTCTTTGTTCCAAACATATCAATTATCAGTTCCGTATATGCATACGGTATAAGCTTGTCCGGAGAGTCAGAAAACATAAGAACCGCGAAGTTCTTTACTCTCATCTCATCAGGATCATTTTTGTCAATAAGATCAAGTGTCTTAGCAAGCTCCCTTTTCCCTGGTCGTTCACTTATTCGCCTGGTACTGGTTTTCAATATATATTCTCTCAAAAGATCCGTATCCAGATCATCAAAGGATGCAACGGTGCTTACAATTGAACTGTAATGAAAATTGGAAAACTTGCGCAGAAGATCATATTCCTCATCAACTCTGGCCAGCCTGGTATCTGCCTCAATCCTTACATATCGCCCGGGTTTCAGGTTTATTCTTTTATCTTTCTCAGCTTTTTGTGCAACCATAAACGGTCCGCCTGTCTGTCTCACAACAATAACAAGCAGATAGTCTGCTCCGTCAAATTTATTCGATATGACCTCAAAGGCAACATTTGGATACAGGAACGATCGCAGTGAGTTAAGGACATTCTTGCTCTTTTCTATATATCCTTCTGCAACGCCTTTGATCGGAACAACAGGTATTGCCTTATTATCTTGATTGTTTTCTTCCTCAACACCGATAAATAGATATTGTATATCATTGTTGTAGTAATTATTCCCAAATGCACAGATTGTCTTTAAAATCTTATCAAGCTGCTGATCAGAAGCTTTATATTCAATATACGAGCATTCTGCGGTTTTATTTCTTAAAATTTCATTTGTCTGTTTTTTTATTTGCTTGTAATCCATAACGATCCTCCGAATCCAAAGAAATTATACTCGCGAACGCAATTAATTGCCGTTTCTGATAACGCAAACGTACTGAAATTGCGTTTGCGAGTCCGATTAATCGGCACCGAAAAGCGTTAACCAGTATATATTCCGATCCAAAGTTTTTGTCAACGAATCCAAAGAAATTTGTTGCTGTTGAATTCGATGGTATTTGCATATATACTATAGAAACGAAGAAAAGAATGGAGGGGCCATGAAAAATAAAGTATCTAATGTTATTTTATCGTTGTTAGCTGCTTCTTCACTTCTGCTTTCTGCACCGGCAGAGATCTACGCGGCAAACCAGACGAATATAAATACCGGCGCAGGGGCGGCAGCAGGCGGCGTTACCAATAATGCAGCAGCTACTCCGGTCATTCTGACGGATAATCTGCTGTATGCGAGCTACTCCGCGATCCATACCGGAGCGGCGATGCTCTATACCAATACCGCGGCGAACGCCAACGGGATCACGGTCTGCGTCAACGCGGGTCACGGTACGGCAGGCGGAGAAAAATTTAAGACGCTGTCGCATCCGGACGGATCGCCGAAGGTAACGGGGGGAACGACGGCAGCAGGCTCCGTAAAATCGACCGCGATCTCCTCCGGTATGAGCTTTAACGACGGGACCAGCGAAGCCAGCGTTACCCTGAAGGAAGCGCTGATTTTAAAGACGTTGCTGTTAAACAGCGGTTATAATGTACTGATGATCCGTGAGAGCGCGGATGTCCAGTTAGACAATGTGGCAAGGACCGTTCTGGCGAATAACTACGCGCAGTGCCATGTAGCGCTTCACTGGGACAGCACGGCCTCAGATAAGGGCGCGTTTTACTGCAAAGTGCCGAACAATCTGACTTACAAATCCATGGAGCCGGTGAAATCGAACTGGGTGAAATGCGATCTGTTCGGGGAGTGTCTGATCAGCGGTCTTCGAACCGCCGGAAGAAAGATCAACGGAAACGGGTCTATGGAGCTTGATCTGACACAGACCTCCTACTCAACGATCCCGAGTGTTGATATCGAGCTGGGAGACAAGGCTTCCGATCATTCCGACCAGACGCTTACCAAGATCGCAACAGGTCTTTTACTTGGCGTGAATCAGTATTTTGGAAGATAATGACAGACGGGGATGAAAAAGCGCTTAACGTACTTTGATATCGCAAAGGGAACAGGGATGGTGTTTGTGCTGATCGGGCATCTGCAGGGCGAGATTCTCGGATTTTCCCCCTACATTCTCTATCTCTGTATCTGGATTTTTTCGTTTCATATGCCGTTCTTCTTTCTCGTAAGCGGGATGCTGATCCGGTATAAAAACGATGTCGACAGGGATTTTAAGGTACTGGTCAGGAAAAGGTTTCAGGGAATCATGATCCCTTACTATCTCTTCAGCGTAGTCTATATCGGGATCGTACTCTGGGGGATGTTTGTCGACCACATCGTTCCGCCCTCGACTCTTTTTGTCAATCTCTGGTATGTCATCGGACTCTATGGGATGAACGTACTCTGGTTTCTGCCTGCGGCGTTTCTCGGGGAGCTGCTGTTTCTTTATATCATGAAGAAATATGGAAATGATACCAGCAGCTCCGCTCAGAATTATGAAGGGCATGCCGATCAGGAGCCGAAACAAGACAGCGGAGTCACAGCTACCGGCAGCAATGAAAACAGTGTCGGCAGCGGAAAAAAGGCAGCGTCGATCATTGCGGCGCTTACGATCATTGCTTATATCCTCAATCTCCTGCTGCAAAGAGGAACCTACGATACCGCCATAGCGGAACGCTTCCATGAGCTCTGTATTACGATCCTGCGGCCTGTTTTTGCCTGCTCCTTTATCGGGATCGGATATTTCGGCTTCGGGCTTTTACAGCGTCTGGAAGGATGGTTTATACAGCGTCCGACCGCAGAGGAGAGGGAAGACAGAAAAGAAAGTAATAATACTTCCGCGGTTACAGCAACGAAAGGTCAAAAAAACCTGTCGTGGCTTACGCTCGCAGGCGCTATAGGATTTCTGGCGGTCGATATTTTCTGTATCTATGTAAGCATGCACCTTCTTCATTATAATAATGTAGGGGAATTTCGCTCGCTCGTTCATAACAATGTTATTGTATACTATATGGCTGCGATTTCCGGTTCGATGTGGCTGATCCTGTTTTCAAAAGCTCTTACGGGACTCTGGCCGCGTTATCGTTTCCGGCTGCTGACTTTTTACGGCGCGAATTCACTGGTCTTTATGGCGGTGCATAACAACAGCAAGGTCCTGACCTTTGCGCTGCGCAGTGCCATGTATCTGAACCAGTACCTCACCCGCGCCCGCGGCTATATCTGCTATGCGGTGATCATACTGATCATGCTGACCTATACGACCCTTGCGACATGGCTGATCAGCCGTTATCTTCCTGTTATGTCCGGGAAGGGAAGTAGATGAATTATATTGTTTTTGATCTGGAATGGAACCAGAGCAATGAAAAATTTAACAGAGATCTGGGGCTCCCCTTTGAGATCCTTGAGATCGGCGCTGTTAAGCTCAATAAAAAGCTGAAGGTAGTGGATAAATTTGAGGTTGTGATCAAGCCGCAGATCTACCACTATATCAACTATATCACGACGAAGATCGTCCATATGACGAAGGAGGAGCTGGAAAACGGTAAGCCCTTCCCGATCGCGATGAACGAATTTCTGGAGTGGTGCGGTAAGGATTATATCCTCTGTATCTGGGGAACCAGCGATATCACGGAGCTGCAGCGCAATATGATGTATTACGGGATGGATATGCTGGCGGACGGGCCGCTCTTATACTACGATATCCAGAAATTCTTCAGCCTCGCCTACGAGGACGGAAAAAAGCGAAGGGCCCTGGAAACCGCGGTGGACTATCTCGGGATCGAAAAGGACAATCCCTTTCACCGCGCCTACGACGACGCTTACTATACCGCGAAGGTCTTTCAGCGTGTCAACTCCTACAAGCCGAAGACCAAGCGCTATGTCTCCTACGATGTTTTTATCGCGCCGCGGAGCAGGAAGGATGAGATCGAGGTCAATTTTAAGACCTATTCCAAATATATTTCCAGAGAATTTCCGGATAAGATGGTGGCTATCGAGGATCCCCGGGTCAGTGAGACAAAGTGCTATGAATGTAAAAGAGCCGCGCCCCAGCGGATCAAATGGTTTTCGGTCAACGGAAAGCATTATTTCTGTGTGGCCTACTGTAAGAAGCACGGATATCTCAAGGGTAAGATCCGGATGAAAAAGACCGACGACGGAAATTTCTACGTCGTCAAAACCCTGAAGCTCGTCAGCAGAGAGCAGGCGCAGGAGATAGCGTTAAAGCAGGATAAGCTGAGATTGCAGAGATCGGAAAAGAGAAGAGCGAAAAAGGAGAATTGAGAAACGCTGAAGCCTTTATAACATTGGGCTTCAGCGTTTTCTCTTCCGCTTTTTATAACGTTTTTTCACTGTTTTTAAGGTCGTGGTCCGTTCCCGGTAGCGGTATTCGCGGACCAGGGTACGGATAAAGAAGAGAAGCAGAATCCCTCCGAGGACGGAGATCAGGATCAATACGATATTGCGGACGTTGATAAAGATCAGGTTCTTTTTCGGGACCAGCTTTTCCGGGATCTCGTCACGGCTCTGATAGCGGACGATGTTGGAAAAATCAAAGGGCGAGACCGTATCGTCGACATATTCAATAGCCGTATAGCCCGTAACCTGTCCATTGTAGGAATATTGCAGGGAAGCAACGGCTCCGGGAGGAAGGTCATCGTAGCTTACGGTTACCGCAAGGTCCTCAAATGCCGCTGTTTTCGGGATTATGACATAATCCGAAGGGTTCAAAGCAAGGATCGGCTTTGAGCTGCCCATGATATCCAGATTCGTATGGAAAAACGTAGCGCTGTTTAAGGTATAGCGGTTTTCATATTCGGCAATATTGAGCTTTGTAAAGCTATCAAAACCATAATCCAGCAGAGCAGCCGTATCGAGGAACTGGTTCGGCGCCTCTTCCTTCATAATGATACAGATCAAGCGCATCCCTTCCCGCTCGGCGCAGGTTACCAGCGTCTGCCTCGCGTCCCTGGTATATCCGGTCTTTCCGCCGACAAAGCCGTCATATTCATATTTCAGCCCCGGGACCATCAGATGATGGTTTTCAAGCGGCCGCTCTTCTGACTGAAGATTGGTCGGAGGGATCGTATATTTCCGGGTTCCGGAGATCGTGACCAGAGATTCGTTTTTGAAGCAGGCCCTGGCGATCAGCGAAAGACCGTAGGCGCTGGTATAATGCTCCGGATCGGGGAGACCGTTAGCGTTGACAAAGTGCGTATTATGGCAGCCAAGCTCTGTCGCCCGCTCATTCATCATAGCGACGAAGTCCTCCATGCTTCCCGCAACGTGCTCTGCCAGGGCATAGGCGACTTCATTTCCGGAACCCAGCAAAAGCCCGTAAAGGCACTGCTCCACCGTCAGTTCTTCGCCCTCGTCGATCCCGATCCGGGAGGAGGAGGCTTCGATATTGTGAACGGAATCATAGGAAAATGTAACGATATCGTTCATCGCCGTGTTTTCTATGGTCAACAGCGCCGTCATCAGCTTTGTCGTACTGGCCGGATAAAGCGGTTCGTTGACATTCTTCTGATAGAGGATCGCGCCGGACTTCGCGTCAACTAAGATCGCGGCCTGGGCTCCGATGGCGGGACCCTGCGGCCATCCGGGGATCAGGTTGGATTCGATCGTCATGAGCTTGCGCTCCTCCGCCGCGGCCTTCTGTTCGGCGGTCGGGGCGGTATTGACGGCGTAGACAGGCGTTATGGAAAATAGGGATAACAGCAGGGCTAAAACAAGAAGCAAGAGCTGCCGTAGGTTTCTTTTTGTCATATTTTTAAGATCTATTTTGAACTCGGTAATTCGCATTTATTTCAATATCTATTATAAATTTATTATTTGAAATCCGCAACGAGGTTATGGAAGGTCAGCCGTCATACAAGCTTGTTACGCTACCATTCACGGGTCACCCCACTCCCCATTCGCAAAACCCGTGCTTACGCACTCCACCGTCTGCTTACGCGGACATGTTTTGCCCATGTGTGTGGGGTGACCGTTTTCCGTTTTCCGTTTTCCGTTTTCCGCTTCCCGGTTTCAAGGTTAAGCTGACAGATGACTTTTGTGAGCAAGCTCCCATCGGCATCTGTCAGCTTAACCATAACCCGTGAATGGCAACCTTGTTACTCAAATGCTGGAATGATATAATTCGAGTAACTGTTCAGAAACCAAGGGGTTCTGAACAGTTATCGGAAACGATTATAATAAATACGTTTCCGATAGTATATTGCCCGGGGGACCGGACAGATTTGAAATGATCATAAGGAGCGGGAGTTTATGCGGTTAAGGAATATTACCGGATCGAAGGAAATGATTGCGGAAAACGAGTATGTGATCCACGAGCCGGAGAGTTACAGGGGGGTTTTTGTGAAGGAGATTTTTGAAAACGACCGCCCGCTATGGGTCGAGATCGGAACGGGCAAGGGGAACTTTATCGAAGAGCTTGCGAGACGTAAGCCAGAGATCAATTTCCTTGGGATCGAAAAGTATTCCACTGTATTGCTGAAAGCTATCCGAAAGTATGCGGAGGATCCGGCAGAAAACCTGCGGTTCATCCGTATGGATGCGGAGTATATCATGGATGTATTTGCGGAAAATGAGATCGGACGGATCTTTCTGAATTTTTCCGATCCCTGGCCAAAGGACCGGCATGCAAAACGGCGCCTGCCCTCCGCGAATTTTTTAAGGCGTTTTCAGAAGCTCCTCTTGCCGGGAGGACGGATCGAATTCAAGACGGATAACAGAGAGTTGTTTGATTTTGCTGTAGAGGAGGCAAAGGCGGAGGGTTGGAGCTTTCTTTATCTGACCTATGACCTCCATAACGATCCGGAGGAGATGAAAACAAACATCCTGACAGAATACGAAGCCAAATTCTCCGCTATCGGAAATCCCATATACAAGTACATTATTGAGAATCCCAAGGCTTGAGAGATATGCGAAATCACCCCATTCCGATCCGGCACTCGCTCCCACGGAAAGCAAGGCCGTATTTATAGATACGCTCTGCGGGAATACCGCGGGAAAGAAGATCGGTATCGTAGCGCTTGTCCTTAATCTGTTTGAGGGCTTTTCTCTGGGGCTGAAATTATTGTAGTCGAGAGTATCCCGAAGCTCATCGTATTTGTTTGTGATCAGTTGGTTGATTGCCTTCCTTGTTTCATTAAAGCTCTTGTTCTTGATCCCTGCAAAGGACAGAAAAATCACCGGCCACTGGCCCTGCTCGGCGCGAAGCTTCTCGTCCTGCCAAACTTCGAGCCCCCCGAATAGTTCTTCTCCCCGCCCGGCATATTTATTGGAAAAGAAGTATTCTAACATACTCATATTCAGCGTTTTTCCAAAGCGCCTGGGACGGGTAATGAGCGTAACGTCGTCCTGATTTTCCCACCATTCCTTAATAAAGGAGGTTTTGTCAATATAAAAACAATCCTTTTCTCTAAGTTTTCCAAAATCCTGTGCTCCGATGGATATTGTCTTCTTCATAACTGCCTCCCCTGATCTGATCACCTTCCGGGTACGCTTTTGTCCTGTCAGAATTGATTTTACTATGATTTCCGTGGGTTTTCAACGCATATAAAAATCCACCATTATGCTTTTGGTGACGTAATCATTTTTATCATTTCTGAGGAAATCGCTGTCGAATAGTGAAATAAGAAATTCAATAAGAAATTCAGGTTTTTGGCGTTCCTTGCGGGGGTCTGCTGTTTATAGTATAATCGTAGCTGTCTGGAAAACAAGGAAATGATTCGATCCTTCGGATCGAATCGGGTCAAACTGTGGTTTGACCCTAAGCGCACAGTTTTCAGGAAAATTGGCGCAGACGGACAGCTGCGTTTTTTTGTATGGCAGACAGGCGAAATAAGCTGGCCGGGGAGTCGGACACCTTTTATTTTAGGAGGTATGTATGTTTAAGCCGTTACCCGTAGGGATCGAATTTTTTGAAAAGCTGATAAAGAATGATTATTACTATGTTGACAAGACCCCGTTAATAAAGGAGCTGATCGATAACCATGGTGAAGTCAATCTTTTTACCCGCCCCAGACGCTTCGGTAAGACGCTGACCCTGGATATGCTGCGCTGCTTCTTTGAGGAGGGGCGCAATCCGGAAATGTTTAGGGGGCTTAGGATCATGGAAGCCGGAGAGAAGTATACCTCTATGATGGGGAAATACCCGGTGATCTTTCTGACGTTAAAGAGCGCGAAGACCAATAGCTTTTACGGAGCTTTCATGGGGATACGGGATCAGATCATTCAAGCGTTTCAGGCGCATGAATATGTGCTTTCTTCGCCCGATATGGACGAGGAGACCAGAGAGACGTTTCGCTCCTTCCGAAACACATGGTCGCGCTTTAATAAAAATGTGGAAAAATGTGGAAGGAGAGAGGAAAGGGAAGAACTGCTCAAAAGTGAAACGGATCATTTTAAAAGCTCCCTCGCGTTTCTTTGCTCCTGCATAAAGCAGTATCACGAAAAGAATCCCATCCTTTTGATCGATGAATATGATGTGCCGTTGGAAAGCTCGTTTTACGGTGGGTTTTATGATGAAATGGTGGACTTTATACGTTCTCTTTTTGAACAGTCGTTAAAGACAAATCAGAATCTGGAATTCGCCGTGATCACGGGATGCTTAAGGATCTCGAAGGAATCCATATTTACGGGGCTTAACAATCTCTCGATCAACTCCATTCGGTCGTCCGACTATGGGGAGTATTTCGGCTTTACCGATGAAGAAGTATACGCGATGTTAGAATACTACGGGTTAGCGGATAAATATGAGGAGGTCAGTGACTGGTATAACGGATATATCTTCGGAGGCAAGAATGTCTATAATCCCTGGAGTACTATCGAATATGTACGCCAGCATAA
>JAFSXN010000091.1 GCA_017444015.1 Lachnospiraceae bacterium
ATCTCCAAAGGTATTTGGATGAGTTCTGCTACCGCTTCAACCGCAGGTGGAGTAAACGACCAGTATTGGATCACCTGGTAGAGTGCTGCGTTTGGGCTCCTTTTCAATCAGTTGCTGAGGTTCGTATATAATCATTTTGTTATTTGCGAAACGACATTATTATCGGAATAGGATGATTCAAGTGTTAAGTGACTTCTGGCACCTGAAGCATAGGATAAATCAGATATAATAAGGAAAAATACGAATGGCACTGAATTCAATCTATGGAGAAATATTAAACGAGCATAACCTGCGGCCGACGCATAAGGGGGCAGTCACAGAGCCGACGATGATACTGGACGGGAAGAATCCGACCTGCGGGGATGAGATCACTTTACAGCTTAAGGTAGACGAAGACGGAATTATTTCCGACGGCGGCTTTACCGGCAGCGGCTGCGCGATCTCGCAGGCCTCGGCGGATATGATGTTGGATCTGATCATCGGGGAGAAGGTCGAGCGGGCGTTAGAGCTCAAGGACCTTTTTATGGGAATGATCCGCGGGACCGCAAGCGAAGAGGAGCTTGAGGAGTTAGATGAAGCCATCGTCCTCAAGGATATTTCTCATATGCCTTCGCGGGTCAAGTGCGCCGTACTTGGGTGGCATACCTTCGAAGAGATGATAAAAAATAAGCAGACGGTCGGCAGCGGGCATGCGGCGCATGGGTGCGACGCAACCAACGAAGGCGCGGATCGCTGTGAATAATAGTAACTGCCTAGGGTAACCAGGCAGATACAAATAATAATCAATAGTATAATCAGCCATTTGCAGGCCTGCAGGTGGCGCGCTTATACGGATGAAGTACCGGGGTTCAGCAGCGGGAATTAAAGCATATCCTCGCTCCGGACCCATTTTTTCATAAATTCCTCCCACCGGGGAGAGGATTTTAAGAATCCATAGGTTTGCTGATCTAAGAAGCTGCGGATCAGGTTCTGGCGGATATTTTCCAGATAGATTGGTTCTCGCTCCGCAAAGGTCATATTCTCGTACAGGGGAGAGTCCCTAAAGGCGAGAATACTGTCTAAGGAAGAGAGCATCTTGTCCATGGTGGCGATGGCTTCGTCCGCGTTCTGAGCCGCGAGCGCCAGATCCAGCCCCAGAGAGACCCTGTGAAATTCACCCATTTCAAATACATCGGCAAGTGCCTGAAGCTTTCCGATCATATAGGCTGCCTTATCGTAGTTCTTTTCCTCCAACGCCAGCTGATACAAGCATTTTCTGATCACTTCACCGATCTGCATAATATTCAGCCTTTCTTTATGTGCGATAAAGCCGTCAGGCGGATGCCGTTCTTACAAGGGCATACATTTGAACGCCAACGCGATGATCGAGCAGGGGCTCCTTTAGCTACTGATCATCCGGAAGTTGACAGGATCTATCCCTTGCTAAACTGTGTCACGGATTTCAGATTGTATTTTCAAGTAGTTATGATATAGTAATATTAAGTTTACTAAACAGGAGGGAGCCGGGGGATGATCGGACGAAGGAAGGAATTCAACACCCTGCAGCGGATATATAATAAGGAAGGCTTTGGACTTGCTGTGATCTGTGGGCGGAGAGGAGTCGGGAAAACAACCATGATCTCTGAGTTCTGCAGGGATAAGAGAACGCTCTTTTTTGTCGCCGAGGAGGCGAGGAACGAGAAAAATCTTCGGGAATTCTCCCGGATCGTCTTCTCCGAGGCGGGGATCACGGAGTTTCTGGAGGGACAGGCCTTTCAGAACCTGAAAAATCTCTTTTCCTCGTTAGGTCCGATCCTTTCCGGAGAAAAGCCGGTGATCGTGATTGACGACCTGCCCTATCTTACGCAGGCGGATCCTTCGGTCCTTCCGGCGCTTACGGGGGCGATCGAGTATGAGCTTTCGGGGAAAAACGTCCTCCTGATCTTAAGCGGCAGCCTGGAGGACGGCATGGAGGGGATCTTTTCAGAAAAAGGACCCTTAGCCGGACGGGCTTCGGAGCTCATAAGGCTTCAACCATTTGACTATCTGGAAACGGCGGAGTACGTTCCGGAGTATTCGGAGGAAGACAAAGCGCTCGTCTATGGCGTGACGGGCGGAGTTCCTGCGTATCTCAGATCCTTTGATCCCAAAATATCGGTCTGGGACAATATCGGGAAGCTGTTTTTTACAAAGTGCGGCGCTCTGTACAATGAACCGTTACGGCTGCTGCGGCGGGAATTCAGGAATGTCATGCTGTACCATACGATCCTCTATGCCATCGGAAGCGGAGCGGGAAGGATGAACGAGATCGTACGGCTGACCGGCTACGAGACGCCGGTGCTTTCGCCCGCCGTCAAAAAGCTGCTGTCCTTAGGGATTTTAAAGAAGGATATCCCTGTTTTCTGGGAGGGGAGCAGGAAGGACGCGGCTTACGTTATTTCAGATAACCTGCTTCGGTTTTATTACTACGCGGTTGCCGGAAGCCGGATCGGGATCGAGAGAGGGGAGCCCTGGGAGTCGCTTGTGATCGGCGTAAGACCCTTTGTAAGCTCCTTTATGGAGGGCGTATTTCCTGAGATCTGCGGACAATATCTGCTTCGAAGAACGGGGGAGGGGAGCCTCAGCTTTCCTGTTTCAAAGATCGGGGCATATCGCGGTTATGACCCGGCAAGAAAGGAAGCGGCGGAGATCGATCTGGTGGCGTTAAATGAGGGAAGGACCGAGGCGGTGGTCGGGACCTGCCGCTATAAAAGCTCGGGGATGGACGCGGGAGAGATCGATGCCTGCTTTGCAAATGCGGAGCTGTTAAAGTGTCAGATCAGAAGGTATCTGATGTTTTCAAAGAACGGCTATTATCCCAGTGTCTTAAGGCGGTTTCGGGAGACCGAAAATGTAGAGCTGCTGACGCTGAAGGAGCTTTATTAATTGTATTTTTAAGAGGAAGATGGTATACTTCTACTATATGTCAATTTGCGGGATGAAGGGGATGCCTGTTAAAAACAGAAAACTGACGGCAGGCGTAAAACCCGCTTAGAAGTTCGAAATATATAAGGGGTCAATATGGATACAGATAAGAAAGAGCAGGGCGCGGGGGGCGACAACTCTTACTATGAGTGGGACCGTGCCGTTGAGACGGGGACCTGGCAGTTTGATACCGCGCAGATCGAAGAAAGCATTATAAACGCTACGCTGATGGAGGATGAGAATCTTTTCATCGAAGCGGCGAAAAAGGAGCAGCGGGAGCAGGCGGTCGAACAGGTCGCTAAAAAGCTCGAGGATGTCAGGGGAAACGTGGATGAGGCTGACAAGGCGAGGATCCGTCAGGAAGTTAACCGAAAGATCATCATCCAGTCCGAAGAGCTGAAGAATAAACAGGCAGGTAAAACGAAGAAAAAGAAAAGCAACGCGGAGCCGGTATCTCCCGCTGGGTCGATCGTATCGGCTGTGACGCAGGGGACGGGACCAAAGAAAGAGCCGAGCGAATTTCGAAAACGCTCCTCCGATTGGAGAGAAGATAACAGAGGAGGCGGCTTCGGCGGGGGATCCGGGCGGATTTCCTGGCTGCAGTGGGCGATCGCGGTTTTGGCTGTAGCGATCCTTATTTCCGGGATCCAGACGACTGCCGTTTACGCCAAATATCAGGGGGAGCAGAGGCGGGCCCTGGCGCTTGCCGCGCTAACGGAGTACCCTGACGATGTTTCGGAGGATATCCTTTCCGATGTTTTGCAGGAGGAGCTTCCGGAGCTTGCCGAGGAGCCGGAGGAGGAAGAACTGAAGGTCCTTTCTCTGGTTCTGACTTCGGTTGAAAAGGATTTAAAGATCAAGCTGATCGACCAGGATGAGACTCTTGTTCGGGGGATCCCCTGGGGGGTCACCGTGACCAATGAAAAGGGCGATGAAGAACAGGAGGAAGACGAGGACGCGGACGGTATCATCCATATGGTGGATATGCCTGCCGGGGAGTATTCCGTAGAGATCACCCCCAGTGACTCGCTTTCGGGTTTTCAGCTGCCCTCGGATAAGCTGTCCTGTTCGGTCAAGGCTTCGGTAGAATATAAGGTTATTGCCAATATCAAGGATGAGATCAAGTCCGAGAAGGAGGTCAACGCGGCCGCTGAGGATGCCAGCGGAAATCAGGCGGCGGATGTGGAGACCGGGCCTGTAAATACGGATACGGTGGAATGGTGCGAATCCACAAAGACCGAAAACGGAGATACCTATGTGGAAGCCATCGTAGATCTGAGTAAGACGGCTTCCTTAGAGAAGAAGGACAGTCCGCTGTTAGCGTTTGTAAAGAAGCTGGATCAGGCCAGAAACAGGCTCTTCAGTCGTAACTCGATCCTGGCTCTTCCGATCTTTTTAGTAGACCAGGAAGCGGACCCCGAAACTCCTGTCGCGACCGAAGAAGAGAAGAAGGAAGAAGGAGAGACGACCGGGGAAGCGGGGAAGGAAGAGGAAACCTCGGAAAAGAAGGAAGAGTAACAGACGACCGGGGAGACCGGAAAGGAAGAAGAGGCCTCGGATCAGAAGGAAGAGACCAAAACTACCGAGGAGGATTCCAAAAAGTCCGAGGAAACAAAGACCACAGATACGGATACTTCGGGAAATAAGACGGATACGTCCGCGGATACCACAAAGAAACCTGCGGAAGAAGCAAGTCTCGCGCTCCAGGGGCCGACATCTCTTGCGGCGGGAACGACAACGACGATTTCGGCTGTGGTTGTTCCGGCAGACGCGACGGTTATCTGGGAATCTCTGGAAACGAATGTCGCTACAGTGGTCTATTCCGAGACAGAGCGGAAATGTACGGTAACAGGCGTTATGGAAGGGACTGCCGTTATCCGCGCGACGGCGAGCAACGGGAAGACCCAGGAGATCACAGTTACCGTTACAAAGGAGAGCAAATATGAGAGTACGGCGCAGCTTTACGATGCCGATAAGAACGCTCTTTACGTCAAGGAAAACGATAATTACCGGCTTGCGAAATATGCCGATTATTTAAAGGACAGTACGCAGAAATTTTATCGGAAGCTCCAGTCCTTCCTGTATACGGGCTGGCAGACGATCGACGGCTGTACCTATTATTATCAGAGCGATCATAACTATGTGACCGGCGATCAGATCATACAGGGGATCACCTATCACTTTGATGTCAACGGCGTGCTGGCGCAGGGCTCCGGGACGCTTGGCATCGATGTCTCGAAGTATCAGCCGAGCATCAACTGGTCCTCGGTCAAGGCTTCGGGCGTCAACTTTGTCATTATCCGCTGCGGTTACCGCGGCGCGAGCACCGGCGTGCTGATTCAGGATCCCTATTATGTTTCCCATGTCAAGGGAGCCAGGGCAGCAGGCCTCAAGGTCGGGATCTACTTCTTCTCGACGGCGTTAAATGAGGCGGAAGCTGTGGAAGAGGCCTCTATGTGCGCGGCGCTTGCCGCGGGCTACGGCATAAACTATCCGATCTTTATCGACGTTGAGAGCAGTCCGAGACCGGGTTATAACGGGCTTTCCGCCTCAGAGAGGACCGCGAATATTACCGCGTTCTGTAAAACGATCCGCTCCGCGGGTTATTCCGCCGGGGTTTACGCGAACAAGAACTGGTTCTCCGAAAAGATCAATGCCGGCGCGCTTTCGGGCTATAAGATCTGGCTTGCCCAGTACAATTCGGCCGGACCGACCTATACCGGACATTATGACCTCTGGCAGTATACCTCCAAGGGCTCTGTCGACGGAATCAGCGGAAACGTCGACATGGATCAGAGCTACTTAGGATATTAATGATAGATGCCGACTATGGAACAAAAGACATTTCAAAGCACGATACGGGCATTTTTTGAACGCGTGGCCTCGCTTCCGGTGGAGCTTTTCCAGAACAGGACTCTGATCTGGAAGCTGGCGAAAAATGATTTCAAGACCCGGTTTGCAGGCTCTTATCTGGGTATCTTCTGGGCTTTTGTACAGCCCGTCATTACGATCGTACTATACTGGTTCGTCTTTGCGGTGGCGCTTCCTCAGAGGGCTGCCGCCGTCAAGGGCGGGATCGAGATCCCGTATATCCTCTGGCTGATCGCGGGCATCGTTCCCTGGTTCTTCTTTTCGGAGGCGCTCGGGAGCGGGGCCGGATCGCTTTTAGAATATAATTTTCTTGTAAAAAAGGTTGTTTTTAAGATCAGTATCCTGCCGATCATAAAAATCGTATCGGCTCTTTTCGTACACGTATTTTTCGTTGCTTTTGTACTGATCCTCTATTCGCTGTACGGACTCTATCCGGATGTCTATACGCTGCAGATCGTTTATTATTCCTTCTGTATGTTCATATTTGTCCTCGGGATCAGCTATATTACCTGCTCCGTTATGGTTTTTTTCAGGGATCTCGGACAGATCATCAATATCATTTTACAGGTCGGGATCTGGGCGACACCGATCCTCTGGAATATCGAGACCCTGAATCCGAAATGGCACTGGGTTTTCAAGCTGAATCCCATGTTCTATATCGTTCAGGGGTATCGGGATTCTCTGATCGATAAACGGTGGTTTTTTGAGAGCCCGGGGCTTACGCTCTATTTCTGGGTACTCACCATCGTCGTATTTATTTTCGGGGCGCTGATCTTTAAGAGACTGAAGGTCCATTTCGCGGATGTGCTGTAAAAAGCTGCGATTTACGGTATTTGAAGCAGCAGTAGCTCACAGGCCGTAACGAAGAAAGCGTCGGGAGATTTATGGAAAAAGAAGTCGCGATCGAAATAAAAAATCTCACAAAGATCTATAAGCTGTATGACCGGAACAGGGACCGGATCAAGGAGGCGCTGCATCTGAGCAAAAACATTCATTTTAAGGAGCATTATGCCTTAAATGATGTCAGTATGAACGTCTATACCGGCGAGACGGTAGGGATTATCGGGACGAACGGCTCCGGGAAATCGACGATCCTGAAAATAATAACAGGCGTTCTTAATCCGACCTGGGGGGACGTGATCATCCATGGGCGGATCTCGGCGCTTTTAGAGCTCGGAGCCGGTTTTAACATGGAGTATACCGGTATCGAGAATATTTATTTAAACGGGACGATGATCGGCTTTACTGAGCAGGAGATCGACGAGAAACAGCAGGATATCCTGGATTTCGCGGATATCGGCGAGTTTATCAATCAGAAGGTCAAGACCTATTCCAGCGGTATGTTCGTAAGACTGGCGTTTGCGGTGGCAATCAACATCGATCCCGAGATACTGATCGTTGACGAGGCCCTGTCGGTAGGGGATGTCTTCTTCCAGAACAAGTGCTACCGGAAGTTTGAGGAATTCAAAAAGCAGGGAAAGACGATCCTCTTTGTCAGCCATGATCTATCCAGCATCAGTAAATACTGTGACAAGGTCGTCCTTTTGGAGAAGGGGAACAAGATCGGCGAGGGAGAGCCCCGCGAGATCATTGATATGTATAAAAAGGTGCTGGTCGGACAGCTGGATCAGCAGCTGGATACCCACAAGAGCGAGCGCATAAGTCCTTCGGGAAAAGGAGATAAGTGGAAGGATAAGATGCAGTTAAATCCCAACAAGGATGAGTATGGGAGCGGGCTTGCGGAGTTTGAGGACTACTGTGCCTATGATAAGGGCGGCGAGATCACCAATACGATCATCAAGGGCGAGGAGTTCACCGTCAAGCTGAAGATCCGCTTTTTTGAAGCGATCCAGGATCCGATCTTCGCGGTTTCCTTCAAGAATATGCAGGGAACGGAGATTACCGGGACCAATACCATGTTCGAGAAGCTGACAACGGGGACTCCGGGACCGGGAGACGTGATGATCGCTACCTTTACGCAGAAGATGAGCCTTCAGGGCGGGGAATATCTGGTCTCGCTCGGCTGCGTCGGCTACCGGGACGGAAATTTTACGGTATATCACAGGCTGTACGACGTGTTCAATCTGACGGTGATCTCCGATAAGAACACGACGGGATTTTATGATATGGATTCCATAGTGACTGTCCGGAAAGAAGAAAAAGATGATTGATAATAAGGAAAGGATAGGCGACGTAACGCTGGATCTGAGCTGGTACGACGGAAACGATCACTATTCCGAGGGAGTAAACGAGGATTTTCTGCTGTCGTTAGTAAAGGAGCATGACAAGAGCGAGTATGACGGGCTGATCCTCGGGAGCCGCCTCTGGTCCGTGATGTACCATTTGAGCCATACGAGAGAAAATATCGTGAGCTTCCTGCCGGAAAACAAGGAGTGCTCGGTTCTCGAGATCGGCGCGGGGTGCGGGGCGGTCACGGGAGCGCTGTCCGAGCTGTTCGGGTCGGTGACCTGTATTGAGCTCAGCAAAAAGCGCAGCCTGATCAATGCTTACCGGCACAAGGACCGGGACAATATCGAGATCCTGGTCGGGAATTTTGAAACGATCGAGCCGGAGCTTCCAAAAAAATATGATTATATCACGCTGATCGGTGTTTTGGAGTATGCCGGGAGCTATCTTTCCAAGGGGGAGGGTTCCCTTGCCGCCTATTATGAGCTGTTACGGCGGGCAGAGTCCCATCTGAAACCCGGAGGGAGCCTGCTTGTCGCTATCGAGAACAAATACGGGCTGAAGTATTTCGCGGGCTGCAAGGAGGATCATACCGGGGGATTTTTCGACGGGATCGAGGGATATCCGGGGGGACAGGGCGTACGGACCTTTTCCCGAAGCAGCCTTTTTATGCTCTTAAGTTCGGTCTTTCCCTATGAAAATATTGATTTCTATTACCCCTATCCCGATTACAAGCTGCCCCATACGATCTATTCCGACCGGAGGCTGCCGGGAAGGGGGGAGTTAGACCGCAACCTGAACAACTATGATAACGACCGGATCGTATTGTTTGACGAGGAAAAGGCCTTTAATGAGCTGATCGATGACGGGCTTTTTCCGGAATTCTCCAATTCCTTTTTAGTTGTCGCAAAAAAGAGTGACGGGGCTGAGCAGGCGGCCACAGAGATCCCCATATACGCGAAGTTCTCCGATGAGCGGAGCCGCAGGATGCGGATCGCGACGGTCATTACGGAGGAGGTCGAGCGTGGACCGCAGGACGGACCGGTCGGGATACAGTCAGGCAGACGGCACGTCTATAAGAAGGCGTTAGGGGGAGAGGCTGCTCCTCATATAGAGAGACTTAAGAAAAGCTATGAAAGGCTTCGTCCGGTATACCTGAAAAACGGTCTGGAGCCCAACCGGCTGCGGGCGCTTGAGGCAGGCGGGGGCGTTGAGCTGGAATATCTGTATGGGCAAACCATGGAGGAAAAGCTGGATGAACTTGCGGCCGGAGAGTGCTTTGAGGAGGCCCTCGCGCTGATTCGAAGGTACGCGTCTGTGGTCAAGGCGGTGTCGGATGCGGAGCTTTCCGATATCGACCTGATCTTTCCGAATATATTCTTTACGGAGGGCAGTACAGAGGCTCCCTGGTCGGTTCTGGACTATGAGTGGACCTTCTCCCGGGGAACCTGGACAGAGGCTTCTTTTGTTATATATCGTGCGTTATTTTATTATTTCAGAGACGGGGAAAACAGTAAATTCAGCGCTTATCTGACAGAACAGGGCGTTGATCTGTACGAGGAGTTCGGGATCTCGGGAGAGGAACGGGAGAGTATCTTCCCGAAGAGGGAGCAGGATTTCCAGCTGTACTTAAAGGAGGGAACGACCTCCTTTGAACTGCTGCATGAGGTCATGCCGTCTGCTACGCTTACTCTTTCGCAGCTGCTTGGGGACAGGCTCTCTCGGAGCAATCTGAGAAATCCTCAGGTCTACGTCAGCCCGGAGGGACCGGGAGGCTTTACGCCGGAGAGGTTCATCAATGTCCTGGGAGACTATTCGGCAGCGGATCGGACGATCACTCTTCGGATCGAACTGAACGAGGAGATCGACGCGCTTCGGATCGATCCGGCGGAGTTTCCATGCCTCGTAAAAGTGATGGAGCTGACCACAACGGCAGCAGGGGCGGAGAATCAAGCCGCCGCTTTGGAACAGCCTGTTACCTCCTCCAACGGTTTTCAGGTCTCGGAGAGCGTATATTTCTATTCGCACGACGACCCGCAGCTGATCCTTGCCGGACTTCCGAGGGTAAAGAAGCTGGTGACCGCGGTATATCTGGTAGATACGCCGGATAAAGCGGTCTTTGAGGAGTTGGGGCAGTTTTTTGACGAGCTTTCAAGGAAGAGAGAGAAAGAGCGGCTTGAAGCCGAACGGAGGGCTTCCCGGGGGCTTGCAGGGAGAATTCTCGATGGGATTATTCGGAAGTAAACGGTACAGAGCGGAATATGAGCTGGAGCTTTTGAAGCAGAGTGATCCTTACCGGTATTATGTCCTTGAGGAAGAAAAATCCCGGGCGGCAGAGAAAAAGACGGCTGAGAAAGGGAAAACGAAAACGATCGTGACCGGAGCCGATCGGGATATCGAAGAATATCTTGCCGCGAGGATCCCGAAGCTACGCATGGAGGTCTTCGGGAATTACTATGTTTTTACAAGACCTGAGGCGGTCTTAGAGGAGGAGGTGCTGAGAGAGGCGCTTTCCGCCCCGGGAGAACAGCCCGCGTTGGTTTATTTTGACCACGATTATATTACGGACGGCAAACGTCATACGCCGTATTTCAAGCCGGAATGGTCCTATGATACCTTTATGCATGAGAACTATATCGAGGATATTTTCGCCGTGCATAAGGATGTCTTTCAGATAGAGGGAGAAATCAAAAAGCTGAAAGATATCAAAAGCCTGTATGAGCTGGTCGCGGGGATCATTCAGGAGCATGATAAAATAACACACGTTTCTAAAATAGCCTGTCATCTGGAATCCGACTATTTCGAGGATCAGGACGTCTACGACGACTTCTATAAGCGTCATGGCAGTCCGCTTCGAAGCGCCGCAGCCAAAACTGTACGGCTGGCCCTCGGATATGTTCCGGAGTTAGTTAAGGAAAAGAACCAGAGGGACGGTTATACCTACGCGCCGAAGATCCTCCGGGATATTTCCGGGACCGATCTTCTGCTGCCCGGGATCTCGATCATTATTCCCTCGAAGGACAACAGTGAAATATTGAAACAATGTCTCGACAGCATAATTGTTAAAGCGAGATTTAATAAAATGCGGATCGAGATAATTGTCGTGGATAATGGGAGTTCCAAGGAAGAAATAAATAAAATAACAAATGCTATATATAACCTGAAGGAGAAGGCGGCGAAGAAGGCCGGAGCCTTTTCCTCGGAGTTTGATATCGTCTATCTCTATGAGCCAGGGGAATTCAATTTTTCCAGGATGTGCGACAGAGGAGTACAGGAATCCCGGTTTGAGTATCTTCTGTTCTTAAACGACGATATTGAGGTCAGGGACGAAAGTGTCTTTGAGGAAATGATCGCCTACGCCACCATGGAGGAGGCGGGGGCCGTCGGCTGCAAGCTCCTGTATCCCGATTCTACGCTGATCCAGCACGCCGGGATCACAGATCTTGACTGCGGACCGAGCCATAAGCTGTCCGGCTTTGACGACAGGGAGATCTATTATTTCGGGGCGAATCGTCTGAACCGGAACGTTCTTGCCGTGACCGGTGCCTGCCTGATGATACGGAAAGAAAAATACTTTAATATCGGCGGCTTTAATGGTAAAATGGGGGTTAGCTATAACGATGTGGACCTCTGTCTGCGATGCCTGAAAAAAGGGTATCGGAATATCCTGTTAAATGATGTCGCGATGTACCACCATGAATCCCTTTCGAGAGGGAAGGATCTGAGCGAGGAAAAGAGGCTTCGATTAGTCGCGGAGCGGGAGCTTTTGTACCGTGACAATGAATGGCTGAAGCAGAGGGGTGATCCGTATTACAGCCGGGAGCTGATTTCCGATACGCTGGAATACCGCGTAAACGTTATGCCGGAGTACGAGAGACGGGAATCCCGGAGCGTTACGAGGGATCTTCTGGGTGGAAGGTTGGAACGGCTCAGGAAGAAAAAGAACGCGAAGCACCTCCGATTCTTTATCGAAAGCGCTTGTTTAGAGCATGGACTGGGCGATGAAACGACGGATTACTACCGGATCGAGGGGTGGCTTTTACATAGTAAAAAGGATAACGCGCTGTATCGAAGAAGTCTGGCGCTTGTCGATGAGAACGGGGCCATCGGACTGGAGGCGAGTATGTTTCCGAAAAAGCGGATCGATGTCGCGAAGGTCCACAGCAAGGCCAGGGGGGCGCTGCTTTCCGGCTTTGTCTGTAAGATACCAAAGGATCTGCTGAACGAGGAGAGAAAATACCGGCCGGTCGTTATAATGCGGTCCAAAAGATCGGGGAGAAGTCAGGTAGGCTTTTCTTCGGAGGAGAATGGACTTGCCATGATCAGCTTTATACAAGATGACGAAGAGTGAAGAGAAGGAAAACGAAAAGAATATCGACTCCTATTATAAGGAGATGTACGAGCGGGAGCAGAAGAAGAATGAAGAGCTGACGAGGAAGATCGTCGCCCTCGAGGCTCAGAACGCCGACTTGAATTATAAGCTGGATAAGGTGAGAAAGAGCAGGCTCTGGCGGGCGATCTACCCGGTAAGGCTTTTATGGAGCCATATCCGGAATCTCTTTACGAGACTGAAAAGCTACGGAAATATAAAGAACGTCGTCCTGAAGGTCAGGAGCAAGCTGATCGAGAGAAAGGCCTATAAGAGTTACGGAACGCTGAGCTTTCCTTCGGAGGAGGAGAGAAAAAAGCAAAACGGAACGCAGTTTCGGAGAAATATCAAATTCAGTATCCTTGTTCCGCTTTACAATACACCGGAGCAATTCCTTCGGGAAATGATCGGGTCGGTTCAGGCGCAGACCTACAGGAATTTTGAGCTGTGTCTCGCGGACGGGTCAGACGGTGAACACGGCGATGTGGAGCGGATCTGTAAGGAGTACGCGGATAAGGACAGCCGGATCATATATAAGAAGCTCGAAAGGAACGAGGGAATCTCCGGAAATACCAACGAATGCTTTAAGTTAGCGACGGGAGAGTATATCGGGCTCTTTGATCACGATGATATCCTGCATCCCAGCGCCTTGTTCGAATATATGCGGGTCATCGAGAAGGAGGACGCGGATTACATCTATTGTGATGAGGCGACCTTTAAGGATGGCGATATCAACAAAATGGTGACTCTGCACTTCAAGCCGGATTTCGCTATCGACAATCTCAGAGCAAATAATTACATCTGTCATTTTTCGGTTTTTTCAAGGGAGCTGATCGACAGAGAGGAGGCGGAGCGGGCTTTGTCGAATCCGTCTGAGAAGGGAGCGTCCGGGACAGAAATCTTTCGAAGTGAATATGACGGCAGTCAGGATCACGATATGATCTTACGGCTGACCGCCGCCGCGAAAAAGATCGTCCATGTCCCGCAGATTTTGTACTATTGGAGGAGCCATGCGGGCTCGGTCGCCAGCGATATCGGCGCCAAGACCTATGCCATCGACGCGGCAAAGCGGGCGGTAGCGACGCATCTCTCTTCATGCGGCTTTGAGGGCTTTGAGATCGAAAGCTCCCGGGCCTTTCAGACGATCTTTCGGATCCGCTATAAGCTCCCGGAAAAGCCGCTGATCTCGATTTTGATCCCGAACAAGGATCATATCACGGATCTGAAGCGCTGCATCGAGTCGATCCTTGAAAAGACCTCGTATGAGAATTATGAGATCATTGTCATCGAGAATAACAGTCAGACGCCGGAGATCCGCGAGTACTACGGAAGTCTTGAAAAGCTGCCGAATGTCCGGGTTGTTGAATATAAGAACCCCAGGGGAGAATTCAACTATTCGAGGATTAATAATTTCGGAGAGACCTTCGCACAGGGGAAATATCTTGTGCTTTTGAACAACGATACTGAGGTCGTAACAAGGACCTGGCTGGAGGAACTTCTGATGTACGCCCAGCGGGAGGATGTCGGCGCGGTGGGCTGTATGCTGTACTATGAGGATTATTCCATTCAGCACGCGGGGATCGTTATCGGGCTCGGCGCGCACAGGACCGCAGGGCATACCCACTATCGTCTCCCGAAGGACAATCTCGGCTATATGGGGAGGCTCTGCTACGCGCAGAATGTTTCTGCAGTGACCGGAGCCTGCCTGATGACAAAGCGGGAGCTCTATGAGGAGGTCGGGGGCTTGAGCGAGGAATTCCGGGTAGCCCTCAACGACGTGGATTTCTGTCTGAGGCTTCGCAGAAAAGGTCTTCTGAATGTATTTACGCCCTACGCGGAGCTGTTCCACTATGAATCGAGGTCCCGCGGAAGCGACGTTGAGGCGGCCGAGCAGGAAAAGGCGGAGCGATACAATAAGGAGGCGACGCTGTTTCGGACGAAGTGGAGGGAGGAGCTGGAGCAGGGGGATCCCTACTTCAATCCGAATTTCTCCCTGGATCACAGCAATTTTGTCCTGAAGGGCTCGCCGAAGGGGATGCTGGATTAGAAACCGACAGGTTGAAAGGATTATAGAATAACAAAGTTATTTAATATCAAGGAGGTTGTTTTTATGGGTTATGAAGAGCAGTATAACTATTGGCTGAACGATCCTTACTTTGATGAGAAGACAAAGGAAGAGCTTCGTTCGATCGCGGGTGACGAGAAGGAGAAGGAGGAGCGCTTCTATAAGGAGCTGGAGTTCGGAACGGGCGGACTTCGCGGGATCATCGGCGCAGGGACCAACCGGATGAATATCTATACGGTCCGCAAGGCGACCCAGGGGCTTGCGAATTATATCACGAAGCAGGGAACCGGCGCAAAGGGCGTTGCCATTGCGTATGATTCCAGAAGGATGTCTCCGGAATTCGCGGATGTCGCGGCGCTTTGCCTGAACGCCAACGGGATCAGGGCTTATGTATTTGAGTCATTAAGACCTACCCCGATGCTGTCCTACGCGGTAAGGAAGTTAGGCTGTACGGCAGGTATTGTTGTTACAGCTTCTCATAATCCTCCGGAATACAATGGCTATAAGGCGTACTGGGAGGACGGGGCGCAGGTTGCCTATCCCAGAGACGAGGAGATCATAGACGAGGTCAAGGCGGTCACGGACTACAACGACGTTAAGACCATGGACAAGGCCGAGGCGGAGAAGGCAGGTCTCTATAACGTGATCGGCAAGGATATCGACGACTCCTATATGGAGGAGATCAAAAAGCAGATCATCCATCCCGAGGTCATCAAAGAGATGGCGGATGATATCAAGATCGTATATTCGCCCTTCCACGGAACCGGAAACCTTCCGGTCAGACGGGTGCTTTCGGAGCTGGGCTTCAAGCAGGTTTATGTGGTTCCCGAGCAGGAGCTGCCCGATCCGGATTTCACGACTCTGGAATATCCGAACCCTGAGGATCCCAAGGCCTTTACATTGGCGCTTAAGCTGGCAAAAGAAAAGGACGCGGATATCGTTTTAGCGACGGATCCCGACGCGGACCGTCTCGGGATCTACGCCAAGGACACGGCAACCGGAGAATATATTCCCTTTACCGGAAATATGTCGGGGATGCTGATCGGCGAATATATCTTCCGCGAGAGAAAGGCTACCGGAACGCTGCCTGAGAATCCGGCACTTGTTACGACTATTGTTACGACAAACCTTACCTTCCCGGTGGCGAAAGCCTACGGCGCGGATATCATCGAGGTCCTGACGGGCTTTAAGTATATCGGTGAGCAGATCAAGCTGTTTGAGCAGAATCATACGCATAATTACGTATTCGGTCTCGAGGAGAGCTACGGGTGCCTGGCGGGGACTCATGCGAGAGATAAGGATGCGGTTGTTGCCGTGATGTGCCTCTGCGAAGCGGCGGCCTTCTATAAGAGCAAGGGCATTACGCTCTGGGATCAGATGATCAACATTTATAAGGAATATGGCTTTTTCAAGGAGGGCATCCATACCGTTACGATGAAGGGTATGGAGGGGGCCGCTCAGATCAAGGCGACCATGGATAAACTGAGAAGTAATCCGCCGAAGGAGTTTGCGGGGCTGAAGGTTTTGAAATTCCGGGATTACGAGAAGAATGAAATCACGGATATGGCGACGGGAGAGAAGTGTGAGACCGGGCTGCCTAAGAGTAATGTGCTTTACTTTGAGTTAGAGAACGATTCCTGGTGCTGCGCGAGACCTTCCGGGACGGAACCGAAGATCAAGTTCTATATGGGTATCAAGGGAACGAGCCTTGAGGATGCCAGGGAGAAGTTAGATACCCTGAAGGAAGCGGTGATCGCGGCGGTATCCTGAAGCACGAAGTATATATATACTGGTTAACGAAAATCGTTGCCGATTTTCGTTAACCGTATAAAGTGATGCGCACGGATTCGGTAAGGAAATATGCCGCTTAAAGCGGCCCGAATCCGGCGCACTCAATAACG
>JAFSXN010000092.1 GCA_017444015.1 Lachnospiraceae bacterium
AGCGCCTTTCCTCCGGCGAGCCTTTTCCAGAAGTTTGGGATCAAGAAGGGTTTTGCAGACAATATCTGCGACAATTTCAATAAGTTTCATGCGAGTTGCTCCTTTCGTAAAGTGTGTATACAAAAGGGCGTCTTGCCGATTTATTGGTATTTGTCAAGATGTAATAATGACGAAAATTTCGTCTATATATTGTGTATTATGACGGATAAAAAAAGACCTGAGGATTTACCTCGGTCATCAATAATACGGTATATTTTTGAAAAAGAACGATTAGTATTATGAGGTAGAAACCACAACATCTTGTGGTTGGTTTATCCTAGGTTGTTAACATTGTTTACGGAACAGGAACCGACCCGAAGGTTTCCTGTACGGATGATACGTTTTATCATATTCATGATATCCAGGAGAGCGTGAAAAAGAGCGGAACAAAGAGCGCCTGGTCCAGAGAGCTTAGCCCTGCGGAGCGGCTGGCCAATCTGAACAGGCAGTTTGCCGGTCTTAAGCTTGAGGATTATACAAGAAAATATACCGACCGCTCGGAAACCTGTAAATGCAAGGAGCCTAGTGTCGAGGAGCTGGAAGAGATCTTTGTGGATATGAAGAAGTTCGATGAGAGCTCAAGGAAGATCAACTGCTCCTGCTGCGGCTACAATACCTGCAGAGATATGGCAATCGCCATCTTTAACGGCTTTAATCATAAGGATAACTGTATACACTATCTGAAGGATCTGGTAGAGGAAAAGGCGGCTCTGACCGAGGTAATGACGGGATTACCTAACGCGGAGGGCATGAATGTGTTTATTGCCCAGAAGAAGTCCGATCAGACCCTGACGAGCTTTAACGCCTTCTATTTCAATCTGAGGAATGTAGGTCTTTTGAATCGGCGGTTCGGGAAGAAGGAGACGGATCAGATCCTTGTCCGGTACGCGAGGACGGTGGCGGATTTCGCGGAGGAAGAGGAGTGCGTTGGAAGACTTTCGGGCGACAATTTTATGGCGCTGATCCACAAGGAGCGTTCAGAGGAGTTTTTGAAGCTTTTAGAGGGCGTTGAGGTCGAGGCGAGACACGGAGGGAAGGAGATTCCGGTTGTTATCCAGGCGGTTACGGGGTGCCTTTGTATCGATGAGTCCCATCAGGACAGCGCTTCGATTATCGGGATGTGTACGACGGCCTTAAACGAGGCGAAGAATACGAAAAAGGTTCCGTATCTGTACGCGACGCCGGAGATGAGCGATATGGTCTTCCGCCAGAAGCAGATCGTCGATGAATTCCCGCGGGCGCTTGCGGAAGGAGAATTTAAGGCCTATTACCAGCCGAAGGTAGATACGACGACTAACGAGATCGTAGGAGCCGAGGCTCTGGTGCGCTGGATCCATGAGGGCAAGCTGATCCCGCCCGATGAATTTGTTCCGATCCTTGAGATGGACGGGAGTATATGCAAGCTGGATTTTCATATTTTCGAAAGCGTCTGCAAGGATATTCAGAAATGGAGCAAAGAAGGGATCAAGCCGGTCCGGATTTCAACGAATTTCTCCAGAAAGAATCTTTCAGATTCCTCGTTCTCTTCACGGATTGAGGAGACCCTGGAAAAGTATGAGGTTCCGAGAGAATATATCGAGGTTGAGATTACCGAGACGACGAGCGAAGAGGAGACCGGCCTGCTAAGCAAGTTTATTACGGATATGCACGACGCCAATATTATGATGGCGATCGATGATTTCGGAACGGGGTATTCTTCCCTGAATCTCCTCAGGGATTTCCCTGCGGATGTTCTGAAAATCGATAAATCCTTCATCGACCAGCATACCAACACCGAGCGGGACAATGTCGTTTTAGCGAATATCGCGAAGATGGCGAAGGAACTGAATATGAAGGTAATTACCGAGGGCGTTGAGCGCTGGGATCAGGTAGAGTTCTTAAGAGGAATCAATGTAAATCTAGTACAGGGCTTCCTGTTTGACAAGCCTATGCCGGAGGATACCTTTGAGGAAAGGCTGCGGACCAGGATCTATCCGCAGGAGAGCAGAGCTTCGTCGGAAAAGTGATGTGTATGGATTCCTAACGGCCTGAGTTTTTTTCTTGCTTTTCGGGGGGATCAAGGGTATAGTAGAGACAGTTGGAATTCGTTTTTCATATCTTTATGAAAGGCTCTGATGAAAATGGGAAAGTATTTTGATTTAAAGGATAATGTTGCTGTTGTTACCGGCGCTTCTACCGGCCTCGGAGTCCAGATGGCGAAGGCCCTGGCGGCGCAGGGGGCGAATATCGTAGCGTTAGCGAGAAGAGAGCAGCTTGTAAAGGAAGTAGCTGTGGATATCGAGAAGGAATACGGCGTAAAGGCCATCGGTATTTCCTGTGATATTACGGATACCGAGAGAGTCGGAAAGGCAGTGGATGAGGTCTTAAAGGAATTCGGAAGGATCGATATCCTTATTAATAACGCTGGAACAGGGGCTGTGGCGCCTGCAGAGGATATTACGGATGAGCAGTTTGACAACGAGATGCGTATCGACCTCTTCGGAAGCTTTAAGGTAGCAAGAGAGGTAGCGAAGAAGGGTATGATCCCCGCGAAATACGGAAGGATCATCAATATCGCTTCGATGTACGGTCTGGTCGGAAATAAGATCGCTCCCGCGGCTCCGTATCATGCGGCAAAGGGCGGCGTTGTAAATCTGACGAGAGCGCTGGCTGCGGAATGGGCGGACAAGGGGATTACGGTAAACGCGATCTGTCCGGGATATTTCGAGACTCCGCTGACGAAGGATACGCTTGAGTCCGAGACCTTCCAGGCGTACGCCAGGACGATGATCCCGATGGCGCGCTACGGAAAAGAGGGCGAGTTGGATACGGCGGCGATTTTCCTTGCCTCCCGCGAGAGTACGTACGTAAACGGCGTTATTCTTCCGGTGGACGGGGGATATACGAGTCTGTAAGCCTTTCGGGGATTCTTTATACCTTTTAGTACCCGGACGTCGGAACGGAGATTTGGTTAACATAATATTTATTTATAGAATGAGGCGGATCTGCTGCCTCATTCACAAGGGAGTGTAGCTCAGCTGGGAGAGCGTCCGCCTGACACGCGGGAGGTCACGGGTTCGAGTCCCGTCGCACCCACTCGGAAAGCCCGTATTTACGGGCTTTTTTAAGTGCGAAATTGCTGAAATTTGGTTACCGTTGGTTACCATTTATTTTACAATTATTACAAGTACGTGTGACAAAACGTCACATATCTGCCGGATATTTGCAAGGGCAATGTGAGGCTTGTCATCATCGGCAGGTTCAAAACCGGGTGGTTTATATATGTTGACACTTTGGCACATACGCTTGCGAGGAGATGAAAAGCGACGTATAATGATGCCACCACCAAAAAAGATAAGGGCGCATAGCAGGCAAAGAAAGGAGTTCTAAATGAAACAGACACTTATTCTTGGAAATATCATCACCATGGATGAAAAGAGGCCTACCGCAAAGGCGGCACTGGTGAAGGACGGCGTGTTCGCTTATATCGGCACTGCCG
>JAFSXN010000093.1 GCA_017444015.1 Lachnospiraceae bacterium
ACTTCTTCCAACTCGGAGCAAAATTTATAGAAAAACACCCCACGAGGTAGGCCAAAATGGATAAGAAGTGTTGGAAAACCAAGATAAAAGCGCAGATGAAGGCAGCGAACACCTATCAGAAGTTCTTCGATCCGACGATTGAGACTCTGGCAGAGATATTACAACAGAGAGACGCAGCCTATGAGGATTTTATCGACGGAGGAGCTGAGATTGTTGTGGAATCGAAAAGCGATCGAGGAGCTATTAACCTGAGAAAAAATCCGAAGCTGCAAATATGGTCCGACTTGAATAATCAGGCACTGGCCTTTTGGAGAGACTGCGGATTGACACCTGCCGGTCTCAAAAAAATAAATGAAGCAATACTGAAGGAAGATAAGAAGGGATCATCCTTAGAAGAGGCGCTTAAAAAATTGAGTGGATAAGAAAAAAAACTGGAATGCTGTAATCAAATACGCGAAGAGCATACGAGATGGTAAAAAGATTGCCTGTAAGGAATTAAAACAGGCGATCGAACGTTTCTTTCGAGACCTAGAGAACCCAGCGTATGAAATAGATCATGTAGCTCCGGAATTTTGTATCGGGATCATCGAGACAACGATATGCCATCAGCAGGGAGAGAAGATCGACGGGACTCCATTAAGGGGAAAGCCCTTTTTGTTGGAGTTGTACCATAAATTCATTATATATAATCTGGTAGGATTCAAGATCAGGGGAAGCGGAGTCGTGAGATTTCACGAAGCTTTGATATTCATCCCTAGAAAAAATATAAAAACGAGCTTTGCCGCCGCTCTTGCTTGGGCGCTGGCGCTGTGGTATCGAAAATCCGGATCCAAGGTTTATATTACGTCGGCTGCACTTATGCAATCGCTTGAGTCATTTAATTTTCTGGACTACAACATAACCAGGATGGGAGAGAACCAGAAGCAGGGCGGTCACGTTCACGTAATCAATAATAATAATGAACATTCCATGGAGGCGTCCTTTTCGGATGGCTCTTTTTATATTCGAGCACTTGCGGCGAGCCCCGACAAGCAGGATTCGCTTAACTGCAACATAGCGATCTGTGATGAGATCCACGCTTTCAAAGCACCAAAACAGTACAACCTCTTCAAAGAGGCGATGAAAGCGTATACGAATAAACTGCTGATTGGAATCAGCACAGCTGGAGATAATGAGCAGGCTTTTCTCGGAAAGAGACTTAAATATTGCAGGAACGTTCTGGACCAAACAGTCAAGGACGAGCAATATTTCATATTTATGTGCTGCGCGAACCCGGATGAGAACGGAAATATAGATTACACCAATCCGGTGGTACACGAGATGGCAAATCCAGCTTACGGTGTTTCGATCCGGCCGGCAGAGATCCTGAACGACAGCTTGCAGGCACAGAACGATCCTCAGCAGCGCAAGGATTTCTTTGCTAAATCATTAAATGTTTATACGAACGCGTTAAAGGCCTGGTTCGATATAGAAGAATTTCGGCGATCAGATATGAAATATTCCTGGACGATCGAAGAGGTGGCGCGAATGCCGATCTACTGGTATGGCGGAGCCGATCTTTCCAGAATGTATGATTTAACCGCAGCAGCGCTCTATGGATGCTATGAAGGAGTCGATATCATCGTATCGCACGCATTCTTTCCGGTGACTCAGGCAGCGGCGAAAGCCGAAGAGGATAATATTCCTCTTTTTGGCTGGCAGGAAGACGGCTGGTTGACGATGTGCAATAGTCCGACGGTCAATATTTCGGATATCGTGAACTGGTTTATTCAGATGCGTTCAATGGGCTTTAAGATCAAGTGCGTAGGTCACGATCGGAAATTCGCGGGAGAAGAATATTTTCCGGCAATGCAGAAGGCCGGATTTTTTATAGAGGATCAGCCGCAATATTATTATCTGAAAAGTCAGGGCTTCAGGCATATAGAAAAAGCAGTAAAAGACGGAAATTTATACTATATCCACTCGGAGGCTTACGAGTATTGCGTGGGGAATGTATCAGCGGTAGAAAAGACGGATGATGCGGTGATGTATCAAAAGGTCCAGCCGGAGCAGAGGATAGACTTATTTGATGCTTCGGTTTTTGCGTGTGTTAAATATCTGAACCAAGCGGAAAAGGCGAAGCAGGCCGCAAATTGGTGGAAATAATGAGTATTTTCAACAAATCTAAGAAAAAGAAACGAGATACGGTATTCAACAATCAGCAATCCTTCGGGATCTGGCTGAACGGAGATGAAGATATTTGCGTAGCTGGCTATACATCGCTGGACAAGAATCCGGAAGTTATGACGGCTTGTCACAGGATAGCTCAGCTGATCGGATCAATTACGATCCATTTGATGAGCAATGAGAAAAACGGCGATGTCAGGATCGTAAACGAGCTTTCCAGGGCGATAGATATAAATCCAATGCCAACGATGACCCGTTCCCACTGGATGGAAACTATCGTTATGAACCTGCTTCTGTACGGGGAAGGAAATTCGATCGTATGGGCGCATACGTGGGATGGTTTGCTGAGGTCGTTGGAACCGATAGCGGCATCAAGAGTACAGCTGATCGAGGATACGCTTAATCCGTACAGGGATTATAAGGTCCTGATCGACGGACAGACGCATTTACCGGAGAATATCCTGCATTTTGTTTATAACCCGGACAAATATTATCTTTGGAAGGGCCAGGGAGTAACGGTATCGCTGAAGGATGTAGCGGAAGGGCTGAGACAGGCAGACGCGACAAAAAAAGGATTTATGAAATCCAAGTGGAAGCCTTCGCTTATTGTCAAGGTGGATGCTATGACGGAGGAGTTTTCGGGTGTCGAAGGACGGAAGAAGCTCAGAGAAGATTACTTGGAAACAGGAGAAGCGGGGGCACCGTGGATCATACCGGCGCAGCAGTTTGAAGTCCAGGAGGTAAGACCTTTAAGTTTGTCGGATCTCGCGATTTCGGATACTGTACAGATAGATAAAAGAGCGATCGCCTCTATTCTGGGGGTGCCGCCTTTTTTGATCGGGGTTGGTGAATATAACAAGGAAGCCTGGAACAGCTTCATCCAGAATATGATCCGGCCGATCTGCGTATCGATCGCGCAGGAGTTGACAAAAAAGCTGATCCTGAATCCGAAGTGGTATCTGAAGTTTAATGTAAGATCGCTTATGGATTGGGATCTGAAGACATTGTATGACGTTTACGGCGGGCTTACGGATCGGGGGATAGTAACGGGAAACGAAACAAGGAGCATTTTGGGCATGAGTCCATTAGAGGGGCTTGACGAGCTGACGGTTTTGGAGAATTATCTGCCGCTTGATATGTTAGGGATGCAAAAAAAACTTAACAAAAATGGAGGTTCGAATGACTAAGAAAAAAGATAAGATAACAGGATTTATCGGAACTGTAACAGGAAAAGCAGAATATTACGATGGGCGGCGTACACAGTATTTGGTTGAGGGGATCGATTCAACGGGACGGCCTGTTGAATGGTGGTTCGATGAGGATAGATTGGAGGACGTATGACGAGGGATATAAGACAGATTAGAAGCATAGCTTCAAAGTTTGAGACGAGGGAGGACGGCGAGAATCTGGAAATTACCGGATATTTCGCCGTTTTTAATAGCAATTACGAGATAGCGCCGGGGATGAGCGAGAGTATCGCACCGGGAGCGTTCGACGGGACGCTTTCGGGGGATATCCGGGCGCTCGTAAACCATGATACCACATTAGTTTTAGGCCGGACGGCTGCGCACACATTGGAGCTTAAGCAGGATGAACGCGGTCTGTGGGGAAAGATCCGGATCAATCCGAAAGATACGGATGCAATGAACCTGTATGAGCGTGTAAAGCGTGGAGATGTAAGTCAGTGCAGCTTCGGGTTTGAGATTACGGACGAGGAATCGAGCATTTCCGATGATGGGTCGGTTCATTGGACGATCAAGGGCGTAAAACTATACGAGGTTTCGTGTTGTACGTTCCCTGCTTATGAAAGTACGAATATTTCCGCGAGATCAACGGAGCGTGATGAGATTTTAAAACGCGAGCTTGAAGCGTGGAAGGAAAAAACGAAAGAGAGGTTACATAATGGCATTACAGGCATTGATGTTGAGAAAAAGGATTGATGAAAGCAAGAAAACGCTTGCCGGCCTGAGAGAGAAAGAGGCTGATTTTAAGAAGCGCGAAGCGGAGCTTGAGCAGTCGATCGAGGAAGCTGCCACGGACGAGGAGCGGGAAGCGGTCGAGGCGGCAATCGGAGAATTCGAGACGGAGAGGACGGAGCATGATGAGAGTGTTGCCGGGCTTGAAAAACAGATCTCGGATTTAGAGGAGAACCTGCGAAGTGTAGAACAGGCCGAAGAAGAGAGAGATGCCAGGGCATTAAAGGAGCGGGCTGAAGCGAAGAGAGCGGCAGAGCTGGAGAAGAAAGAAGTCAATAGAGCAGAGCAGAGAGGAGATTATACAAATATGGATAGCAGAAATTTATTCGCTAAGTTAAGCGTTCAGGAAAGAGACGCTATTTTTACGCGTGACGATGTGAAGGGGTGGATCGGAGAGATCCGGGCGCATATTGCAGAGAAGAGGGAGCTTACAAACGTAGGGCTGACGATCCCGGATGTATTCCTGGGATACCTCAGAGAGAATGTATCAAGGTACTCCAAGCTTTATAAGCACGTCAATGTGCAGAGAGTAAGCGGCCAGGCAAGACAGACGATCATGGGATCCGTTCCGGAAGCGATCTGGACGGAGTGCTGCGCGACGCTGAATGAGCTGAGTATTGGATTTAACGATGTTGAAGTAGATTGCTACAAGGTTGGCGGCTATTTCAAGGTCTGCAACGCGACCCTGGAGGATTCCGATATCGCCCTGGCGAGCCTGCTTATTGACGCGATCGGACAGGCGATCGGGCTCGCGCTGGATAAGGCTATCCTTTACGGCCAGAATACAGCGGCAAATATGAAGATGCCGGAAGGTATCGCTTCCAGACTCACGCAGAAAGCTAAGCCCGCGAACTACAGGGCTACAGCAAGAACCTGGCAGGATCTTCACGAAAGCAATATTATCACGATCCCTTCGAGCGCTAACGGCCTTGCGCTGTTCCAGAAGATCGTAACTGCTTCCGGCGCGATCAAGCATAATTACGCAAGAGGTACAAAGGTATGGGCTATGAATGAAGCAACCTATACCAAACTCCAGGTTGCAGCAATGTCAATCAATGCTTCAGGAGCCATTGTATCAGGTATGAATGGAACCATGCCGATCATCGGCGGAGTATATGAGCTCTTAGATTTCATTCCGGATAACGTGATTATCGGCGGATACTTCGAGTTATATCTCCTGGCAGAGAGAGCAGGCGGGAAGTTCGCTACTTCCGAGCACGTTTACTTCATCCAGGATCATACGGTATTCAAGGGCACTGCAAGATATGACGGGGTCCCGGTAATTCCGGAAGCGTTTGTTATGATCGGGATCGAGGGCGCAACGCCGACATCGGCTATGACCTTTGCGGCCGATACTGCGAACGGAACGGGGGCATAACTATGTTTCGCACGATTGTACACTTCACGGATATGCAGGATGAGGATCGCCCCTATTATGAGGGGGATCCTTATCCACGTGAAGGGTTAGAGGTCTCTGAGGAGAGGTTCAAAGAGCTTTCCACTTCAGCAAACAGAAGAGGGATACCTTTGATCGAGAAGGTGCAGGAAGAAGTGCCGGAAGAGAAGCCGGCAGTACAGAAAGGCAGAAAAGCGAAGCATGATTGATGTATTACCTATGGTCAAGGCTAACCTTGAGATCGTAAACGGCATACACGATGAATATCTTAACCAGCTGATCGAAGCCTCAAAGACAGAGATCGCCAGAGAGGGAATCGTGCTGGAAGATGATGATTACAACCTTGTCGTAATGTATACGGCTTATCTGTATCGAAACCGGGTTGTTGATTCGAAGGAGTTAGGGCAGTATACGACAACGGCTTTTGCGGCCAAGGGGATGCCGAGAATGCTTCGCTATGCTTTGAACAACAGGCTGCTATCTCAGAAGATGAGGACAGAAATATGATGGACGCAGGGATCGCCACTATATACGCGCTGAAAAATACCGCTGAGGCAGGGGATATGCCGAAGGAACGGCTTGCGGTCCAGACTGACAGGGACGGAAATGATCTGATCTATCAGTTTGAGGAGCGGGTCGTCGGGTATGGACGGCAATACGACGCGAAGGGCGTAAATGAGCGCGTGGATATGCTTATAAGGATCTGGCGGGCTCCGGTCCGGATCGGGATGTACGTTGTTCTGACGGATTACGAAGGGCAGGAGAACGAGGCAGGCGATCAGTACCGGATCGATAACGTCCAGCAGCTTGTAGATGATGATGGTCTGAAGGTAACAGACCTCACTTTGTATAGATTGGATGATTTTTATGAAGTCCTTGCAGCAGAATCTTAAATATATACGGGATGCGCTGAATACTACATCGGCAAATGGCCGGATCGGTCATTACAAGCATCCGGCGAAGGAAAAGCCAAGTTTTATCGTATGGCAGGAAGACAGCGAAGCATACAGTCATAATACGAACAATCGAAAGATCCAGCAGCAGATCCACGGGACGATCGATTGCTTTTCTCTGGTCGAATACGATCCGCTGTTTGACGAGATACAGGACGCTCTGGACAAAGCCGGGATCGGTTGGGGCCTTTTGTCGGTGCAGTACGAGGACGAAACAAATCTGATCCATTATGAATGGGAGTTTTATATCGCGTGAAGTTAGAAGTAGGGAATGGGATAAATGAATATCTTTCGAGGCTGGAAAACCTGAAAAACGCTTCGGAAGAGACCTGCGGAAAAGCCATCTATGCCGGAGCAGATATCGTGTCCGACGCGATCAAACGCAACCTTGACGGGATCCCGACGGATGAAGGCTACGGGTCTCCGGAGAACAAGCTGCAGGGCTTAAAGAAGATCCAGAAAATCGGTCTTCAGAAGGCCTTTGGTATCGCGAAGCTTCGGAATGACAGCGGATATCTGAATGTCAAGGCAGGATTTGACGGGTACAATCTTCTGAAAACGAAGAAGTATCCGCAAGGCCAGCCGAACCCGATGATCGCAAGAACGATCGAGAGCGGAAACAGCTTTACTAGGAAGCATCCATTTGTAGCGCCGGCGATACGGGAGACAAAGGAGCAGGCAGAGCGAAAGATGGCTGAAATAGTGGATCAGGAAGCAGACAAAATTATGAATCACTGAAAGGAGAGTGTTTTAAAATGAAAAACGGAAAAGTTTGTACTGGTTTTTCAAAGCCTTATGTTGCTAAATACAACGCAAACGCGGGAAATGTAACATATACGGGAGGGAGGCCCTTAGCGAGAGGTGTTGAGGTGAGCATCAATCCGGAGTCATCGGACGATAACAATTTTTACGCTGATAACCAGCTGGCGGAGAGCGCGAGCGGTATCTTTACGGGCGGCACTGCAAATATTATGGTCGATGGTCTGCTGACCGAAGCGGAAAGGTTCATTATGGGGCTTCCGGAAGCAGGATCCGATGATTTCATGGCTTACGGCGATGATCAGGTAGTGCCTTATATGGGATTCGGGTATATTGCCAGATATATGTCTGATAATATCACAACCTATGTTCCTACGGTTTTGGCAAAGATCAAGTTTAACGAGATCAATTCCGCGGCGGCTACCCAGGAGGATGAAATCGACTGGCAGACGCAGGAGCTTACGGCAGCGATTTTAAGAGGTGACGATTCGAATCACAACTGGAAATTTGTCGGCAAGGATTACAGCACAGAGGATGCGGCTGAGGCAGCTTTGAAGACGAAGCTCGGGATCACAACAACGGGCGGATCGACGGGAACGGGGGCTTAAAATATGCAGATCTACGGCAGGGAAGTAAAATTTTTACGCACAGTGGCGGGAAACTGTAAGATAGCGGATATATGCCCGGACGGAGATATCAATAAGGCCGGGATGCTGTTTGAGGGCAGTTATCAGAAATCCCAGGTTACGGCAGCAAAGTTTATCTGCATTATGGCAGAAGGCTATGAGCTGAATCGAAAATTCAATGATCCGAGTTATGAGCCGTTTATTTTGACTCAGGAAATGATTATGAACCTGCCGGATGAGGATTTTGGGAAGGCTTTTGATGAAGCGCTGAAGTCTTACGCTGGGGAAAAGGCGACGGTTGAGGCGGAGCCTGTAAAAACCAAAAAAAAAGCGGTTCCAAAATCAGCCTGAATCTTTCCTGGTATCTGTTTTACGGCCGAAAGATCGGGATGAGCAAGGCAGAGATATTGATCACTCCCTACGGAGAAATGCAAGATATGATATCCTGCCTTGCTATTTATGAGGGCAACGCCAGGCAGAAAAAGAAGCGCAAATGGAGATACGAGGAAGCGATAGCCTTGAGGTAAATTATGGCAGTTAATATAGGCCCGCGGATCGGGATCGACGGAGAAACTGAATACAGAAAAGCGATACAGGGGATCATTCAGGAGACCAGAACATTAAAGGCTGAGTTTGAAAAAATATCGTCTGACAGCAACATGAATCCGTTCAAAAAAGCCGCTGAACAGTCTAAAGTGCTTACGCAGGAAATAGAAGCGCAACAGAAACGAGTTCAGGAGCTTCAAAAGGGGTATCAGGAAGCCGTTAATAAATGGGGCGAGAATGATACCAAAACGCTGAAGTGGAAAGAGGCTATAGAACGGGCCGAAACAGAGCTGAATAATCTTGAAGCGAAACTTAAGGAAATTCCTAATTCGATAGAGATTATCGGACAGAAATTTCAGGCAGCGGGTGAGAAAATAAAAGCAGTCGGCGATAAGATCAGCGGGATAGGAAACGCTTTAACCACAAGGGTTACATTGCCGTTGGTCGGGGCTGGAACGGTTGCGGTTAATAAATTTGCAGAAGTCGACAAGACGATGACACTTGTAAATCAGACGATGCAAAACGGGGCAGACGAGGCAGCTCTTTTAAATCAGGCTATGAAGGAGGCTGCTGCAAATTCGACGTTTGGAATGTCGGATGCCGCGGAGGCTTCTCTTAATTTCGCGAGAGCAGGTTTATCAGCGACAGAAGCAGCAAGTACACTGGCTCCGGCTATGAATCTGGCAGCAGGTGAGGGCGGCGATCTAAATACCGTATCAGCTGGACTGATTGCTACTATAAACGGCTTTGGAGATGGTTTTGACAATGCTTCCGGGTATGCTGATATTTTCGCTTCCGCATGCAACAATTCCGCACTGGATATTGACAGCTTATCGAATTCTATGAGTGTCGCGGCTCCTATATTCAAGGCAGCAGGCTATGGCGTAAAAGACGCAGCTTTATATATGGGCGTGATGGCTGACAGCGGAATAGACGCAAATGTTGCGGCAAACGCGTTAAAAACCGGATTGGCAAGACTGGCGAGTCCGGCGAAAGAGGGAAGGGTCGCCCTTGAAAAGCTGGGGATTGAAATATTCAATGCGGATGGCTCAATGAAGGATTCTGTGGAAGTCCAGAGGCTTTTACATGATAGTTTCACAAAGTTATCGGAGCAGGAACAGATTGCAGCGGCCAGCGCTATTTTCGGCAAAAACCAGATGTCTAACTGGCTTGCGCTTATAAATACAGCGCCATCCGATGTAAATGAATTATCCAACAGTCTGGATAATGCAGCGGGAACGACTCAGAAAATGGCGGATGCTATGATGAGCGGTTTCGGGGGCTCTCTGGAAAAACTGAAATCAAGCGTTGATGTAGCAGCTACATCGTTTGGCGAGGCTCTGGCCCCTACGATTTCCAAGGCAGCTGACGCGATCCAAAAAGCTGTAGACTGGTTTAATTCACTTGATCAGTCGCAAAGAGAAGCGATCGCGAGAGCGGCTTTGATGGTTGCTGCGGTTGGTCCTGTTTTATCTGTCGGTGGTAAACTTATCAGCGGAATCGGGAGCGTGATTTCTGCGGGTGGAAAGCTGATTTCTGGAGTTGGGAATATTATAAAAGTTGCCGGCGGTATCGCTCCGGTTGTTACAAATATCGGTTCTGTGGTGGGCGGAGTGGTTCCGGCTATTTCGACTGCTTTAGGCGGTGTCGGAACGTTTTTGACAGGGACGTTGATCCCGGCGATCGGATCCGTGGCAGCAGGCGTAGGGTCGGCGATTGCGGCGGCTCTTCCAGTGATCGGAGTCATTGCGGGGATCGTGGCAGCAGGCGTACTTTTATATAAGAATTGGGATACGATTAAGGAAAAAGCGCACGAACTAGGCCAGAAGGTTTCTGAGAAATGGAACGAGGTCAAGGAGAACACGAAAGAAGCCTGGGAGCATACGAAGGAATCGATCAGAGGCGCTATTGAGAACGCAAAGGAATCTGTCTCAGGAGCTGTAGAGAATATTAAGAGCGGTATCTCTGAGGGCTGGAATAACATAAAGGAAAATACTTCGGAGGCGTGGGGAAATGTAAAGGATACCGTCACGGATATGATCGACAATGCTAAGGAAGCGGTAAAGAACAGGACGGAGCAGCTGAAGAATGATATCGCGGAGAAGTGGGAGACGGTCAGGAATAATACGAAGGAAGCCTGGGAAAAGATAAAGACGGCGGTTTCAGACGCGACCGGTAATCTTCTGACCACTGTACGGGAGAAGATAGAGGCCATTAAGGAAGCCGTAAGAGAGAAAATCGAGGCGATCAAAGAGAAGATCAATGGAATTGTTGATTTTATTAAGGAGCTTCCCGGAAAAGCTCTCGAATGGGGGCGTGATCTGATCTCTAATTTTGTGGATGGAATCAAAGAGAAGTTTGGCCACGTGAAAGAAGTCGTGACGAACGTTGCAGATACAATAAAGAGTATTCTCGGATTTTCTGAGCCGAGCGAGGGACCGCTTTCAGATTTTCACACCTACGCGCCGGATATGATGAAGCTATATGCGGAGGGCATAAGCCAAAACTCCTATCGGGTGACGGACGCTGTTGAAGATATGGCGGGCGGTGTGCATTATTCTATCAATTCGATCGGCGAAGCATTGCAAAATTCCGGTGTACAATGGGAAAATTATCTCAGAAATTTCGAATCGGGTAAAAACGCAGTTGAAAGATTGACGCATTTTGCAGAATCGTTTTTGTGGGCCAATTTAGATACTGCTGAGGGAGTAGCATTTGCCCAAGACGGTATTCGTAACGAGATGGATATGACAGCAGCTGATGCGGAAAAAGTAACAGCTGCTATAAAGCAGGTGCTTGACGAGCAGAAAGTAAACTGGCAAACATTTTCCGGCGATCTGCGAGATGCATTCGAAGATACTGCGACCAGCACTGAGTACATTATCGAAAAATCCGGTATATTCTGGGATAAATACTGGGAGCGCACAGACGGATATTTGCAGAGAACGCATAAAAGTATACAAGAATACGCCAAGGGTATAACCGAGGAATTGGAATATAACTATGATCGGCTTGGCGGAGCGACTCAGCAATTTCATGATGAAATGGTCGAGTATCTGCATTGGGAGTACGATCTCGATACAGAGGACGCTATTCTGGCTGTGAACACGTTTGAGCAGACTGTCAGCGAAAAGAATAATGCTATTGTGGGTAATATGCAGACGCTGACGAACGCAAGTAATGAGACACAGAGCCAGTTTGTTCTGAACGTCAGCGGTATGGCAACGGCGGCCTCTGAAATGGCGAGCTCAGTTACAGTGGCCGGGGATTCGACCAGCCAGGCGATGATCTCTGTATCCGGTACGGTACAGCAGACCGGAGAAAGCATAAAATCATCGTTCAGTAATATAACCGAGCACGCATCAAGAGAGGTATCGAGTCTGACCAATGATACGATAAAGAAATACATGGCGATGGCTGTTGAAGGAACCGCGAATGTTGAGGAGATGAAAAGCAACATAACAAGATTGAATGTCGCTATTCACGATAATACAACAGAGCAGTTTGGGATGTCGAAAGAAGAGGCGATCAGTAATATCGTCAAAATGCGGTCTATCGTAAGCGATGAAATGGCAAAAACGAAAGCCAGAATGTCCGACGAAGCGATTGCCGCAAGAAGCGGGGTGCAGGACCAATTCCAGGGACTCGCAAATGATTCCCGCGGATGGGGAGAAGATATCGGCTCCAATATCGCAAGCGGGATCCACGGGACGATCGACAAGGTGAGGAACGCTGTGAGCAGTGTAGCGGATGTGATATCATCCTTCCTTCATTTCAGCGAACCGGATAAGGGACCTTTATCGAACTTCCATACATTCGCTCCGGATATGATGGAGCTGTTTGCCAAGGGGATTAAGGATAACACGCATCTGATCACGGATCAGATCGCGAAGAGCTTTGATTTTGGAGAAGCCATAACCATGGGATATGGATATATTCCGGAAGCCGGTACAACAAATAATTCCGTGACTGTAGGGGAGACGGTGATCAATGTATACGGAGCGCCGGGGCAGGATGTTAATGAGCTGTCTGAGATCATCGAGCAGAAGATCAATGCCAGATATGAGAATGTAAGGATGGCATGGGCATGATACCAGTATATCAGTATTTTACTTTTGATGGAAAATCGAGCAGGGATTTTGAGGTATGGATTTCGGGGAACGGGACCTTTAACACGCCGGAACGGGATGTAGAACGTGTCCCGGTCCCCGGACGCAACGGAGAGGTTACCTTCGATAACGGAAGGTTTAACAATATTGATATTACCTATCCTGCATTTATCAACGGGGATTTCCGGGAGAATTTCGACGCTTTCAAGGCGTATCTGCATTCAAGGATAGGATATAAGAGACTATCTGACAGCTATCATCCGGAATATTTCCGGCTGGCTCAGTTTATCGCTTCAATCAATCCGGAAATGACGGCGCTGAACCGTGCCGGGCGTTTTGAGGTAACGTTTAACTGTGATCCGAGGAGGTTCCTCGTTTCCGGAGAAAAGGAAATGACGCTTTCTTCTTCCGGGTCTATCAAAAATCCGACGTATTATGACGCGCTTCCGCTGATCCGGGCTTATGGGACGGGGAGCTTTACGATCGGAGGAACAACGGTAAGTATTCTTGCCGCGAGCAGCTATACGGATATCGACAGTGAGATCCAGGAGGCTTACAAGGGAACGATAAACTGCAATGGGGACATCTCGCTGTCAAATGGATCGTTTCCGGTATTATCTCCGGGGGTCAACCAGATTTCAATGAGCGGTATTACAAGGCTTGTCATTACTCCCCGCTGGTGGAGCGTATAACGATATGATACCGGTATTATTTTCAGAAAACAGTCAAATATTTACGACCAATGGGATCGGCGGGCTGTCGGATGCTATTTCCTGTATCTGCACCGAAGAGCGAAACGGACAATATGAGCTTGAGCTGGTCTATCCTGTCACGGGGAAGCGGTTCTCTGATATCGCGATCAATACCATAATCGCGGTGATACCATTTGACGGCGGGACGAGGCAGGGATTTCGGGTTTATTCCATTTCAAAGCCGATCAGCGGACAGGTTACGATCAACGCGAGACATATCAGTTATCAGCTGACAAATATCCCATGTATGCCGTTTTCGGTGACTGCATCGAGTACGGCGTGCAATGAAACGCTGCAAAAGCTCAAGCGGAACGCGGTAGAGAGCTGTCCGTTCACGTTCTGGACGGATGTTGTCACGGGGGCGAGCTATGAGCAGAAAACACCGGCCTCTATCCGGTCAAGGTTAGGCGGCATTGACGGATCTGTCCTGGATCAATTCGGCGGGGAATATGAATGGGATAACTGGACGGTAAAATTCCACAAACAACGTGGAGCGGATAACGGCGTTACGCTTCGATACGGGAAGAATATCACGGATATCAAGCAGGAGGAAAATATAGCGTCTACGGTGACGGGGGTTGTCCCGTTCTGGATTGATATGGAGGGAGAGAATCTTGTTACGATATCGGAAAAGGCGGTCTATTCGCAGTATGCCGAGAATTATCCGTATCATTTGACGGTGCCTTATGATCTTTCGGGGAGCTATCAGGAGAAACCTACGGAGGCGGCTATAAGGTCTGCGGCGAGGGCTTATGTAAATAAAACGGGCCTCGGGATCCCGAAGGTTAGTATCGAGGTTTCTTTCATAGCTCTCTGGCAAACGGAGGAGTATAAGGATATAGCGCCGCTTCAGAGGGTTAAGCTGTGCGATACTGTTACGGTTGAGTTTGAGAAGCTGGGGATCAGCGCGAAGGCGAAGGTCGTTAAAACGGAGTATGATGTTTTGGCGGAGCGCTACCGGAGCATACAGATCGGAAACGTACGGTCGAGTCTTGCGGAGACATTGAACGATCAGAATACTCAGACGTTTCGGACAATCGACGGGAAGACTATGCAGCTTCAGGGATTGATCGATAACGCGACGGCGTGGATGACGAGCTCCGCAGGGTACGTTGTTGCCATAAGGCGAGAGGATGGTTCCTGGGGAGAGCTGCTTTTCTTAGATACTCCGGATGTTGATGCGGCAGTCAATGTGCTTCGGATCAATGAGAATGGTATCGGGTTTTCGACGAATGGGGTGAACGGACCGTATAATCAGGCCTGGACGCTTGACGGAAATCTGCTGATCGGGGGAACGGGCGCGCCGTCGTTGACGGTATATGATAAAAACCAGAATATCATTTTCCAGGCGACAAAGGACGGGATTATCTGGAATGCTACGAATTCCAGTATGGATATCACGGGAAAGCTGACGATCCGGGCGGCGGATATTGTTTCGAAGGGAACAGATAAATCTGTAACGATTGTGGACGGACAAATTTCTTCCTATGACGCGGATGAAGAGAGATTAGATATCGACAAGGCTTTCTTAGCAGGGTATTCCAAGGAATTGGGCTGGGGTCAGACAGGGCTCTTAGACCTGGTGCCGTATTATGGAGACGGGAAAGCGCACGTCGCGCTGAAAAGTAATAATACTTTGCATCTTCAGGCAAGCAATACTATTTCATTAGAGGCTGGAAGCGAGGTAAGGGTAGGAAATTCATCCAGTACGGACAAAGCGTTTTCGGGAACAGTGCATATCAACGGGAGTACGTGGAACAATCTTGTTTTCAGACACGGGATCCTTGTGGACGGGAATTATGCGTGAGGTTAAGCAATGGCTATCATACAGGAATTTGATCTGAATATGATTCCGGACAGTGCGCCGGTGGTGATTCATGCGGATCAATATGATAAAGGGACGGGAAGGTTTCGGATCAATCTTTATAACGGGAATACGGCATACACTCCAAGCAGCGCAACCGTAAAGATCCAGGGGACAAAGCCGGATAAGAAAGGGTTTTCATATTCCGCTTCTATCAGCGGGAATGTGGTGACGGCGAATCTGACGGAGCAGATGACAGCGGTTCCGGGGCGTGTGCGGGTCAATATTGTCGTGACGGAGGGGAGCAATCGAACCGGAACCTTTATTTTCTGGCTGGATGTACAGGCGACGGGGCTTTCTAATGATGTGGACGTATCTGAGACGGTTCTGCCTGAGTATATCGAGGGAGCTAAAAATTGGGCGAACATCGCGAAGTCCTGGGCGGTTGGACCGAATGGGTCGGGAGAAGCGGGGACTGACAGCAATAATGCGGAGTTCTGGGCTAAACGGGCACAGTATTGGGCGGGCCAGAGCGAAAGCGGGGCGGATCTCGGAGCAAAGGTTTTCGGGGTAGTGGTCGGGGATACGCTGACGCTGACAGGGGATGATATCACAGCTAACGTGATCGTCACAGGCCCTTATTTCGAAGATACTTTGATCGGAATTAAATCAGTGGTACGGGACGGTAATACACTGACCTATACTTTAACAGATGATTCAGCGGATGGTGTAAACGCATTTATCTATGTAAAAGAGTACAGCACGCCGCCCGGACCGGATCCTGATCCAGATCCGGAGCCGACAGAAAAAACACTTTTATCTATCACTGTAACAGGGCAGCCAAGTAAAACGGTATTCACCGTGGGCGATGAGCTGGATCTGTCGGGGATCGCTATCACGGCCAGTTATTCGGATGACTCAACAGCGGAGGTCTCACATTATTGTACGAGTGATCCGCTGCCGGGAAGCACGCTGACAACGGAAGGAGTAAATACGATTACTTTGAGCTATACGGAAGGCGGGGTTACGAAAACGACGACAATAAATATTACTGTTGTAGAAAAAATAGTAAAAGTATTAAGCAGTCTCAGCATGACTTCCATGCCCTCTAAAGGATCATATGTAACAGGTGATACTATTGATCTTACCGGAATGGTCGTTGAGGCAACGTATACAGATGGAAGTACAGAAGATGTTACGGATAAATGTTTAGTGGATCCGCCAGAAGGAACATATATAACTTCTTCTTCGAGTTATGAGCTGTTTGTGACTGTTTCGTATTCTTCGGGCGGCGTAAGTAAACATATTAATTTATCATTCCCTGTGAATGATTCATCTTCTAAAAAAGTAGAAAATGTCACAATGACTAAAAACCCGACGAAAAGCAGTTATGTCGTAGGCGAAGCGCTTGATCTGACTGGCATGCGGGTTATTGTGACGTATGAAGATTTCACAACAAAAGACGTGACAAGTATGTGTGTCAGCGATCCGGCCGAAGGCACGATTTTCGAGGAGACCGGCGGATTCCTCTTGACGGTAACATACTCAAATAGCAATGAGACCTGGACGTATGGAGGGACGGTCGAAAAAACATTTAACTTATCCGGTATGGTATGCGAATCATAAAGAACAGGAGAATTGTTATGAGCTATTTTCAAGGGACATCTAAGGGTGAGGACGGCGTTACGTTTACACCGAACGTAAGCGCCGAGGGCGTTATATCATGGACGAATGATGGAGGGCTCGATAATCCGGAGAGCAGGACCATAAAAGGCCCAAAGGGCGATAAGGGCGACAAAGGAGATCAGGGCGCTCAGGGCCCGAAGGGAGATACAGGACCACAGGGGGAACAGGGCCCAAAAGGCGATACCGGAGCGCAGGGAGCGCAGGGGCTTAAAGGAGATAAAGGAGAGCAAGGCCAGCAGGGGATACAAGGACCGCAGGGAGAGCAAGGTCCAAAAGGCGACAAAGGAGATAAGGGCGATAAAGGCGATACAGGCAGCAAAGGAGACGACGGGACTTCTTTCAATATCAAAGCAACCTACGCAACGGAGGCGGAGTTAAAACGAGATCATCCTTCCGGATCAGCCGGAGAGGCATATTTTGTAGGTTCTGCTACAAACCCGGATCTTTATGTATGGATGACAGAGGATCGGGAATGGAAAAACATTGGACCTATCGCCGGGGTCAAAGGAGATAAAGGGGATAAGGGCGATAAAGGAGACACGGGCGCACAAGGGCCGCAGGGGGAACAAGGTATACAAGGCGTTGCCGGTCCACAAGGAACTAAAGGAGAAAAGGGCGACACAGGAGAAAAGGGAGAGACCGGAACAGCGGCAGGATTTGGTACGCCGACTGCTACGATTGACAGTAATACCGGTACACCAAGCGTTACGGTAACTGCAAGCGGATCCAATACAGCGAAGGTCTTTAATTTTTCCTTTAAAAACTTGAAAGGTGAGAAGGGCGAAAAAGGCGAAAAAGGAGACTCGCCGACAGTGCAGGTAACAGGGGTAAAGGGAAATTCCGAAAGCTCGTATCGTGATGGGAATGTCAATATAACGCCTGCCAATATCGGCCTGGGAAATGTTGGAAATTATAAGGCCGTGAGCACAGCTGCAAACCAGAGTTTGACAGATGCCGAAAAGTCTAACGCTAGAACGAATATCGGAGCTGGCACATCATCATTCAGCGGGAATTATAGCGACTTATCAGGAACACCGAATATTCCGGCTGCGGTAGCGGTAAAAGGCAATTCCGAAAGCACTTACAGAACTGGAAATGTAAATATCACTGCTGCGAATATTGGTTTAGGAAATGTTGGAAATTATAAAGCAGTATCAACGGTCGCCAGTCAAGGTCTAACTGCTACAGAAAAGGCAAACGCAAGGGCAAATATTGGCGCTGGTACAAGTAATTTTGATGGGGCTTATAGCAGCTTGTCAGGTAAACCATCGATACCTTCTGTCACGTATGGATCTACGGATTTGACGGCAGAAACAAGCGCATTAACTACCGGAACATTTTACTTTGTATATGAATAAAAATGGTAAATATATAATATGGGTGGATATGTAGGTAATAATAACATTGCAAGAAAAATCACCGGCGGTTATGTTGGAGTCAATGGGGTAGCGAGGAAGATTACAAAGGGATACGTTGGCGTAAACGGGATTGCGCGGAAAATATTTGATAGCTCCTCGGGTGATATATATGGGATTGAATGGGACGGGGGGGCATCTCCGCTTTTTACCAGAACTGATGCGGCAGAAAACTTCGCCGAACCTGTTGCTTGTCTTTTGACTACAGTTGGATCAAGCCCATTCGATGACATTCTCCCATGGTCCGGAATGGAAATAGTAGAAGACCCAGATGCCGGAACTTTGGTAAAGGTGCCAAAATATTACTATAAATGGACGCGCTCCGGTTCTGCGATGAAGCTTCAAATTTCCCCAAACAAGCAGAATGGTTTTTATACATCGCCGGCACATGCAGACAGAGGGGACGGAAAAGGCGAACGAGATTACGTGTATATAGCAAGATATTTCTGCACAGAGTCTACTTATAAATCGATATCTGGCGCAACAGAAGCCAGGGCAATGACAATCGGAGCGAGTAGAGAAAAAATCCACTCACTCGGATCTGATATCTGGCAAGTAGACTTTGCTATGTATTGGACTATTGCAATGCTATATCTTGTTGAATTTGCGACATGGAACTCACAAGAAACTATAGGATTCGGGAATTATTGCAGGAGTTCTGCGAGCACTGTAGGAAGTACTGATGACTTAAAATATCATTCTGGAATCAGAGCGACTTCGAGAGGTTCTACAGCAAGCATTCAATATAGAAATATTGAAAATATTTTCGGTATGGGTTATTGCTGGTACGATGGAATTTTTTTCCGCGGGACAGATATATATGGAATCTTGAATCCGGATGATTTCTCAGATACTTCAAAAGGTATCAAGATTGGAGCACGTCCAGCATACAATTCGAGCGGTTTTATTAAAAGTTTCACGAATCCGACTGTTACAGGATTTGAATTTGCTTTATTTCCATATGAATTGGGAGGGACATACAGTACGTATATTTGTGATAGATATGGATACCAATACCCGGACAATGAAAGCAATTCGATAAACCTTGGAATTGGTGGAGGCATGACACAATATGAGGAAGAACGGTGTAGGGGAATATTTGCGTTTTATATAGAGTCAGGAACCGGACAATATATATACAATAAGGCGCGTTTAATGAAATTACCGTAGAAAGGAGAGAAAATTGGTAAAAGCAAAAGTAAGGTTTAATGACGCTGAGCAGGGGTTTGATTTCAGCGGTTTCTCGACGGATGAAAAGCCGACAGGGAAATGGGAGGGGCAGGATATACCACAGATGTCGAGCTTCCTAGAGTTAGATACGTCAAAGCGGTTTTTGTATTCCGAGCAGGATCAGAAGTGGTACAGAGATTACACTTCTTCCGGTTCGGGAGGATCCGGGGGCTCCGGGGGAAGCACACCGGACGATCCGACAGATGATGTGGGTGTCGCTACGGACGATGAAGTACAGAACATCATTGATGATATCTGGAAGGATACCGGGGCGCAGAACCCGGGAACGGGAACTGTTTCGGATGGAAGCGGCGACGATAATATTGCATCAGACGACGAGGTAAATGGCGTCGTTGATGATATATGGTCCGATACGCCTTAATCGGGCCGGGAGCATAAAAGGCAATGCTCATTTAAGGAGGGAACGGGAGACCGTTCTTTTTTTGTAACTATCAATACAGTATGGGTTTGAACCCGAAAGGAGTCATAAGATGGCAAAACTTTTAACTTTAACTCAGTTTCAGACTTCCATGAATTCCTTTGCGACAAAGTGCGACGCGCGTTTTCTGAAACTCGCTGACGCAGGCGATCTCGCAACGAAGGATAAGGTAGCTCTGGCAGATCTCGACACCGACGCTGCGGCGAAGGTTACCGCTCTCGATACGTTGATCGGTTCCGATACGTCTAAGAGCGCAAGGGCGATCGCGGCAGAGGAATTAGCGGCTCAGCTGATCCCGGAGGACGCGCAGGAAGCCCTTGATACCCTTCAGGAGATCGCGGCGTGGATCCAGGATCATCCGGCTGAGGCAGCAGCGATCAACGCGAAGCTGACCCTTGGTACCCACGAGGTTGATGGGGAGCAGGTCCAGTACGCGACCGTAAAGGCTTACGTTGAGGCTTATGTCGCTGACCAGATCGGCGGCGCTGCCCTTCAGGGAAGCTCCAGCATTGAGATCAGCAACGGCGTGATCAGCGCTATCGTGAACGCGACCAATGGTCTTTCCATCGACGCGAACAACGGTATTTCACTGGCAACCGTAGTTGCTTCCGCTTCGGGCGCGGGCGGCTCCAACGGTGCTATGACCGCTGCGCAGGCTGAGAAGCTGGCAGGTTTGGAGAATACTACGGCGGGCAATGGTATCGACATTACGAGCCACGTTGCTTCCGTTCAGGTGGATTCCAATAACGCGAGAGGTCTTTCGACTTCAGCGAATGGCCTTGCTCTGGCTCTTGCTACGCCGGATACCTACAGCGGGGATACAAAGACTGCTGACGGCGCTGCAGGCGCTCTTTCCAGCGCTGACAAGTATAAGCTCGACAGTCTTGTTGAGGCGACGGATCAGGAAGTAGCAGCGGTGATCGCGGCTATCTGGGCTGAGTAATCAGTAACTGTTTGACATTGCGGGGCGGGGATACCTGCCCCGTTATCTCATTGATAAAGGAGATTGATTCATGTCTTGGGCTAGTATCAAAAATGTAAAAGATATTGTAAAAGATGGGGTCGTGGGGCCCATTAAGGAGATGGTCGAGGAGCTTGGGATCTTCAGCAGTGTTTCGGTCGGAGAAAATGTACTCGCGGCGGAGGGAAATGTAGACACATTGCCTTTGATCGCCGGGGATAACATTAACATTACTCTGACTGAGAACGGTGTAAGATTTGACGCGGTAGGCGGCGGGGCGAGCGGTACCGGAATCAAGGTCGCGGATGTAACGGGAGCAAGCGTCGTTTTATCAAAAAACAGCGCTCAGATACGATGGACGGACCCCGATAATGTAGAAATTAGCGGGGTTGTTCTGGCTCAATGGTCCGGAACATTGGTTGTAAGAAAAGTCGGAAGCGCTCCTGCGGATCGTACAGATGGAATCGTCGTTGTTAACAGCAGTACTAAAAATGCTTACTCATCCACGGCGTTTGTCGATAGCGGGCTGACCTACGGGACTACGTATTATTACCGATTTTTCCCGTATACGACCGATGGGAATTATACGGGCGGATCCTCGTTTAATGTTACGCCTGTAAAAGAAGTGATTGCGTCGGTCCCGGCGCAGGATGGGACGCTGGAATATGACGGCACGGAGCAGACAGCAATCTTTACCGGGTATGATCCTGTAAAAATGACGGTATCGGGGAATACCGGAACGGATGCGGATACATATACGGCAACGTTTACTCCTCTGGATGGGTATGAATGGTCTGACGGGACTTCAACCGGTAAGGATGTGACGTGGGTTATTGATAAGCAGTCTGTTACGATACCGACACTGAATACGAGTGTCACGATCTCTTATAACGGCTCCGAAAGGGACGCAGTCGCGCTGGGAGCTTTCAACGGCTTCGATTCCACAATCATGAATGTATCCGGACATAAGAGGACAAACGCCGGAAGCCAGGCAGCGACGTTTACACTGAAGGACACGGATAATTATGAGTGGGATGGGAACGATCCGACGGTTACCTGGTCGATCGCGAAAGCGACTCAGACGATAACACCGCAGTCAGCATCTGTTACGCTTAATGCCGCAAACCCTACGGCTATGATGGGGATCACTCAGACGGGTGATGGAGCTATCACAGCTACTTCAAGTGATAACTCTGTAGCGACAGGCGTTGTTTCGGGATTGGTGCTGACGATATCGAGCGTGAATGATAAGAATGGAACGGTAACGATCACATTAAACGCAGCCGAGACAGCAAATTATAAAGCCGGGAGCGCGACTGTAGCAGTAACGGCTTCATTTCTTTCAATCTATGGCGCTTCCTGGGATGGAACGAGCACAACCGCCTGGACGAGAACGGATGATGCAGCAGACTTTACAGATCCGGTGCCCTATGTTTCCGGAGCGTCAAACTACGGATCGCCGTTTGATTCGCTTCAACCATGGGCCGGAATGGTAAAGGAAGAGCGCACAGGCGGAACGATGGTCAAGATACCGAAGTTCTGGTATAAGATCACGCAGAACGGCGCAGGGATGAAGGTCCAGATCGCGGACGGACCTGCGGATGGCTTTTCCGTATCTCCGGCTCATATGGACAGAGGAGATGGGAAAGGTGAGAGGGATACTGTCTATGTAGGGCGTTATCACAGCGGATCATCGACCAGGAAATCAAAAACCGGGGAAACACCGTACAATAACGCGACCAGATCGACGATGCGCACACAGCTCCACAATCTGGGATCTAATCTTTGGCAGATGGACTTTGCCACCCGATTTACGTTATGGCTCCTGTATATCGTTGAGTTTGCCGATTGGAATTCCCAGGCAAAGATCGGATATGGATGCGGAAATGGATCGGGCGTTCAGGCGATGGGCTATACGGATTCTATGCCGTACCATACCGGCACAACACAGTCGAGTCGCACATCTTACGGTCTTGGGACACAGTACAGATACATCGAAGGCCTTTGGGATAATGTCTATGACTGGCTGGATGGGTGCTATTACAATTCGAACGGACTGAACATTATCCTGAATCCGAATAATTTTTCAGATTCTTCAGGAGGAACAGCGGTCGGAACGCCTTCTTCGGGATATCCTTCGGCGTTTACGGTCAAGGATGTCTCCGGAACGTTCAATATGTTTATACCTACGGCAGCAAATGGGAGCGATTCGACCTATTCGTGCGATAGCTGGAACTTCGTCGCGTCGCACCCGTGCCTCTTCGCTGGTGGCGGCTATAACCAGTACCTGTACCGCGGGCTATTCTACGTGGACTACTACAGTGTTTCGAGCTCGGGCGCGAGCCTCGGCTGTCGCCTCCTGGAACTCCCTTAAAGGGGGAGTGTGAGGGGGTCTGCCCCCTCACAACTACAGGATAGGATTTTTAACGGGGTCTCCTGTGCGTGCCGTGGGCATTCGTGCGATAACTGGAACTTCAACGCGTCGAACCCGTGCCTCTACGCTGGTGGCAACTATAACCAGAACCTGAACCACGGGCTATTCTACGTGAACTACAACAGTGTTTCGAACTCGAACGCGAACCACGGCTGTCGCCTATTTGGCAGGATGCTAAACCTTTTATTACTTGGCACAGGATTCCGCGCACCACTTGGTGAAGATGAGCAATAAGGGAGCGGGCTGGTACACTCAAAAGAGCGATGGAACGTCCGTACTGCTAAAAGGAGGTTTAGATTCCCTTGAAAAGAGCAGGTAATCTGTTCAAAAAGCTGATCTCGGATGAGAATCTGGGAAAAGCGATCGATGAAGTTAATAAAACACATCATTGGAAGGCAAACCATAAGCCGAACGCAACTACTGCCTGGGTAGAAGAAACAAAAGAAGACAGGATCAAAGATCTGCGGAGGATAATCCTGGAAGGATATATTCCGAAAGAACCGCATATATCGGAGAGATACGATGTAAGCGCACAGAAATGGAGAACCATATCCGAACCGATACAATGGCCGGATCAGTACATCCATCACGCGCTTATCCAGATACTTCAACCGGTTATGATGCGCGGGATGGATAAATATTGCTGCGGGAGTATCCGAGGCAGAGGAACACATAACGCCAAGAGAGCGATCGAAGGATGGCTCAGGAATGATCATAAGGGAACCAGGTATGAGTTTTGTGGAGATATTCGTCACTTTTACGACAGCTTACGGCCGGAAATCGTCATGGACCGGATGAGAGGGCTTATCAAAGACAGACAGGTTTTAGATCTGATCTGGAGAGTCGTTAAGGACGGCATAAAGATCGGGGCGTATCCTTCTCAATGGTTTGCGAATACAGTTCTTCAGCCGCTTGATGTAATGATAAGGCAGAGCGGATTATGCAGGCACTATGCGAGATATATGGACAATATCACGGTATTCGGATCTAACAGGCGAAAACTCCGAAAACTGAAAGATATGATCGAGAGATGGCTGAACGCTCACGGGCTGACGTTAAAAAGCGACTGGCAGATCTTTCCAGTGCGGGATGATGATTATAGAAACGGCAGGATGCCGGATGCAGTTGGATACAGATACGGCAGGGGCTATACGATTCCGAGAAAGCACAATCTATTAAGACTGAAGCGCGCAATGGCAAGATACCGCAAAAAGAGAGAAAAGGGAGCGGCGATCGCCCCGAGAATGGCAGATGGTATATTATCCCGCCTGGGACAATTAAAGCATTGTAACAATGTGAGCTTATACAGAATGCTTTTTCAAGGAGAAAAAACAGCGAGATATCTTAAAGAGATCGTGCGTAAAAACAGAAAGGAGGCACTTACGTGGAGTATGTATTTGGAAATACGGGCTCAAAAAAGACGCTTAAGACAAAAGGAGATTCCCATACCGATCTGATTGGTTTTCATCAGTTGAGGCGGGATTATGACGATCAGACGATCATAGATGAGTTTCGTATCTTGAAAAAGATTAAAACCGCTGAGGATTCAGAAGGGAATTGCTATGATTGGTACGAGATAGACAGTCATTACAGAATCACAGATAAGTTTACACCGAACAGGGAAGCGATCGAGGGAGGGATAGCGGATACTCAGGATGCGATCTGCGAGGTATCCGAAGAGCTGGAACAAAGGATCGCAGATATTGAGGATGCGCTGTGTGAGCTTGAAATATAAGGAGGGATGGTAAGTATGGCAATGGCAAAAATTTGGAGAAACAGGATAGAGGCGGGAACGCAGATGCTGTCGCATTGTCCGGCAAAGTACAGGGAGATGGTGATTGAGCTCATTCGTTCAGACCTGGAATCCGGATCTTTTTCTGAGGGACAGTTAAGACAACTTGTGCAAAGCGGAATGATGACGGCAGAGGAGTACAAGGAGATCACAGGAGAAGACTATGAATAGTTTAGCCGAAACTATTGAACGACAGAACACGGTAATCCGGATTCAGAGCGAGGTAATTGACGAGCTGTTTATATTACTGCTACAGCACATCACGGCAGAGGAAGCGGATAGGCTTCCCACAATTAAAAAGATCAATGCGGCGGCTGCGCTTCGGGAGGAGCTTCCGGGTGCAGAGCCCTATGAGTGAAAGGAGATCAAACATTGGACGATTATATCACACGCGCCGAGCATACCGCTTTTGCGGAGAAGATCGACGCAGAAAATGACAGGCAAAATCACAGGATCAGCGCTTTGGAGGAGAACATGAAGCAGCTTCAGCAGCTAACCATATCGGTCGAGAAGATGGCCGTGAACATGGAGAGTATGGTAAGGTCACAGAACGATATGACCCGATCACTTGAAAAGCAAGGGGAAAGGTTAGACGCGATCGAGAAGGAACCGGCTACGAAGTGGAAACAGGCAAGCTGGATCGCGCTGTCGGTTCTGATTACGGCCGCGGTGACTTTCTTTTTATCGAGGATCGGCTTATGAGGAAGATACCATCATTAACCTTGTATGTGGTTTTCAGCATCGCCGCTCTGATAGTTTATACGGTAGTGGAGCAGGTACTTTCGACACGAACAGGAATCGGTCACGATACGCTTACGACGTGCTATTATTCTTGCTTTGGGGGAGAAATCCTATGCTGCGCTCTGATCAAGATATTCAAACTAAAGCAGGAAAATAACGATGCTGGATAAAATCGTTTACGGTGTGACTTTTGCATTTCTGATTCTGGTTTTGCTTGGGTTGTTGAAGTTTTCATTTATATTCAGTCGGTAGAAGAAATGAATGATTTGACGTTAGAAGAAACAATAACAATGTTGTATGGGATGCTATGGGCAGGAGGGCTCGAACGATCAGAAAGGGAGATCATCGAGGCGGCTATCGGGTATCTCGAGAAAGGAGAAGAAGATGAACAGTGATTTATTTGGTATGATTTGCAGTATTATTGTCACGGTGGCGGTTTTATTTATAACGGGGCATGTCATTCCGGTACTGAAGCAGAGGCTCGGGGAGGATAAGATCGCAGAGATTGAACGGCTGATCGAGTTGGCTGTCAGGTACGCGGAGCAGATCTATACTCCGGAACAACGGGCGGAAAAGAAGAAAGCCGTCCGGGAATATGTCTATGAAAAGGCTTCTGAAATCGGAATGACAGATAAGGATATTGACATTCTGATTGAGGCTATAGTTAATGAAGTTAAGAAGGGGTGAGTCTATGACGTATACGGTAGAACAGTTTCTTGCTATTATAAAACCATTTGTGATCGCCGATATGCAGAGGACGAAGATCCTTGCCAGTCTTACGGCTGCACAGGGAATAAAAGAAAGCAAATACGGGAACAGCGGTCTGACGCAAAAAGGAAATGCCTTATTCGGGATCAAGGCTACAAAAAGCTGGAAGGGTAAAACTGTTACAATGCCAACAACAGAATATTATAACGGCGTAAAAACAACGGTTAACGCCGCTTTCCGCGCCTATGATTCGTGGGCGGAAAGTATAACGGATCATTCGGACTTCCTGTTATCGAATAAGCGGTATTCGAACCTGATCGGTGTTACAGACTATCAGCAGGCCTGTAAGCTGATTAAGGCTGACGGATACGCGACCGGACCCCAATACGATACAGGATTGATTGACCTGATCAAACAGTATAGCCTCTGGCTCTGGGATCTGGAAGCTATGGGCGGTTCGCTTCCGATCCAGCCACCATTTGTTCTTGGAAAGACCTATACTCTGCAATCAAATATGTACGTCAGAAACGCGCCTGAGGGTCAGAATCTGGCTTTGGGTGATCTGACAGAGAACGCGAAGACTCACGCGTTTGAAGACGAAAACGGAGCTGTCCTTCGTAAGCAGACGAGAGTGACGGTCAAGGAGTTAAGGATATTAGATACCGGAGCAATCTGGATAAGGATTCCTTCCGGTTGGATCTGTGGGCGGGCTAAGTCGGGAACGGTTTACGTCGCTTAAATCTTTTTCATATTTTCTTCCTTTTCTTTAGGTGCCTGTCCTTAGGGGCAGGCCCTTTTTTACTGGCTTTTCCCACTTAATTTCGTGTGATATTTCGTGTGATATCCGTTTTTAAAAACATTTAAAAACGAGATAAATACGTTTAATAATTTTTTAAAAAATTTTAAAAGAAAAAGGGCCGCAGCCCTTTAAAATACTGGGTTTACGGCCTTTTTTGATGAAGCACGTGATGGGAATCGAACCCACGTTTTCAGCTTGGAAGGCTGATGTTCTACCATTGAACCACACGTGCATTTTCATAGATTCGCTGAAATCAGTTCCAACTTTTCATCTATGATGACTGCTCTCACAGTCTTAAGTGCTCAGAGCCGGAATCGAACCAGCGACACGAGGATTTTCAGTCCTCT
>JAFSXN010000094.1 GCA_017444015.1 Lachnospiraceae bacterium
GAAAACCGAGACTACTAAAAGAAAATGGGCTATTTGTAAAGAAACTAGGGGGGAAGGTCTTTCGAGGATAGCTTTTTTTACTAACGATTTGTTTCGAGTCCGTATTATTATCCAGGATTTAGGATTTAAATAATTGAAAAGAAGGCTTTGCTGAGAACGAGTAAAGGCTTAAGTAGAAATAACAATAATTAGAAATGCTTATAAGAGTAAGAAGAGACAATTCCTATTTTATAATGCTCTCTCTAATGTGGGTAATAGTTTATTTAATGCCCGATTTTTTCAGGCAGAACGACGGAGTTAATAGTATCATACGAATGTTTAAAGCGGGGATACTATTGATATTAATTGTATATACATTAAAACATAATCTCTTATCAAATATTTATGGCATTCTGATATTATTAATACTTATTAGTATTATGTTTACTGCATTATTGAATAATCAGGTAGCAAATGATACAATAAAAATGGCGGCTAGAATATTATCATATTTCCTCTTATTTTTGATTATACTCTCATCAGATATATCAGTAATTATATCGAGTCTGTCATGTGTGTTATTCTTTGTGAATATTATTTGCTTGATTAATACACTTCAGATAATTTATCATAGAAATACGAATGATATAGATATTTTCTTTCTTGGGTCAGACAATGGTTCGGCGTATCATTATTTTTTCTCTCTCTTTCTGGCTCATATCCTTTATCTATTGGTTGATAAGAAAAAGATAGGTTTGCTTATTTCCTACTTGAATATTCTAATATATGCTATTATACAAGAAGTCGGAGCTGTAAAACTATGTTTAATTGTTCACTTTTTGTTACTGTCCATCATGTTATTGTGGAGAAATAGAGAAATGCAACTTGTGAGACTAAAATGGTTGCTCCTTTTTTATTATTTTGTAAATATTTTGTTGTTCCTTTCTCAGTATACTTCCTTTAGAGATGTGATAAATGCTGTATTCTATAACAAATATAATAGCATCACTTCTCGAAATGAATTATGGATATATTTTATAACAAAATCTCTTCATCGTCCTTTTTTTGGGTATGGTGCTAGTTCTGGTGCTTATAGAAATTTACCTGAAAACTATTATAAATGGATCATGCAAGGAAATACGCATAATTCTAATATTGAAATAATCTACCACTATGGGTATGTATTGTTTGTATTATTTTCAATTTTACTATTTCTTGTTGCCAAAAATAAAAAAACCTCCAAACAAGTAACAATATATAGCGAATATGCTTTATTTATCTGGCTTATGCATGGACTTGTTGAAAATGGATTTTCCTATATATTTTTATACATTCCATTTGTAATTTACGGTGAGAAATTAGATAATAATTTATCTAAGGAGAAAAGATTCATTATTATAAGCAGAGATTTTGGTTAAGAGTGCTATACAATAGAGAATGAACAAGATTGTTATTTCCTCAAATGATGTATTATGGAACTACTTAGGGACATTTTTTTCAATGGGAATCAACTATATGTTGCTTCCCTTTTTTTTATGGCATTTTAGCGACGATACATTAGGACTCTGGTATGTGTATATGAGTCTTTCTAATATGGCGGCTTTACTGATCTTCGGATTTTCACCGTCTTTTTCCAGAAATATAGCATATTGCTGGAACGGTGCGGAAGAGCTTACTGCAACGGGGAAAACAGACCGCTCTTTAGGAAACGGAGTAGATGTTCACTTGTTCGATACGTTAATGGATGCTTGCAACAAAGTGTATTTGTTTATTGGCTTGATTGCCTTATTGCTGTTGGGAAGCATCGGAACGATTTATATTTATTCTATTGCAGGGCCATTGCGATCGAGAGGCCTTTTTATGGCTTGGGGCGTTATGGTAATCGCAATATTCTTTAATATTTACTTGGGATATTATATATCGCTGCTTTCGGGAATCGGTTATGTTGCTGAGCGGAATAAAGCACAGGTGATAGCCGGGATTATTCGAATTATTCTTACCGGTGTTTTATTGGCCAGCGGAATGGATCTGCTCGGCGCGTGCATAGCATATTTGTTGTACGGATTCTTTTTAAGAATGATTTGTAAGAAATACTTTTTGAATGCTATCAATGATCGTTTTCCGGGATATGAGCATAATTCGTCGATAGATAGGAAGGAGATTATGGACTGCTTGCGAATCATATGGCCAAATACGTGGCGGGATGGGGTAGTAAGTATCTCAGAATATCTCATTACACAGGCAGGGACGATTATTTGCTCTCTATTTCTTACACTTGCAGAAACGGGAATTTATTCGTTATCGGTTCAGCTTATTACTGCGATTGGAAAAATAGCAAGATCGTTTCAGATCGCATATATCCCGGCACTTCAAACTGCGTTTATCACAGATAACAAGAAAGACAGCAAAGAACTACATGCTATGTGTGTATCAGTATTTTGTATTACCTATGTCCTGGGTGTTACGGCACTATATTTGATCGGTTTGCCATTATTAAGGATCATACGCCCGGATATGGTGATAGATAAGGCGGTTTTGCTTGGGATAGCTGTATTGCAGTTTATTGTAATATTGAGAAATTGTTATGCTTCTTATTTGTCAACGACGAACAGACTTGATTATTGGTTGGCGTATATATTATCCGGGTGTACTGCGGTAATCGTAAGTGTTATTTCATTTGAATGTTATAGTCTTGGGATATGGAGTATTATCCTGCCGGCAATTTTGGCGGAAGCAGTATATAATACCTGGTACTGGCCATATAAGGTTCATAAAGAGTTGGATATGAAAATTGCTGACATCTTTCCGGTTGGATTGAAACGATTGAGAAACGTATTTTCAAAGGGGTGCTGAAATCGGAATTCGTTCTCTAGTTAACATAATATATTAACAATAACTAGTTTCTTTCTTTTTCGTTCGCCGCGCTTTACTCCTATCTGAAACAATACCTGCTGTATTACCTGCTGTAAACCTGGCCTTCTTCCTTTCTTTTTGCGCTTTTTGCCTCTCTCTGTTGCCCGTTCCACTTTATTTTTATAAGGTATATACTCCATCCGTAGTTTCACCCCCTTTCTGTTCTGCCTGACTTGTTCCTCGATTCGGCGGGTCATGGTTCCCTCGCGGGATATTATCTTAATATAGCGAGGGAATACCTGCCGGTGCAGCCTATCCTAGTATTTGCTTGGCTAACTTGAGCGCTTCCTTTTCAGTCAAAGAGGGATTTTCTGTCAGATAAAACTTTGATAGTTTCTCGATAGATTTTTTTACTCCGCGCTTTTCTCCACGGAGTTCGCCCTCTTTTCTATAATGTTCCAGCTCTAATTGGTAAGGTATATAATCCATCCGCAGTTTCACATCCTTTCTGTTCTGCCTGACTTGTTCCTCGATCTGACGGGTCAGGCTTCCTCTTGGTTTGTTGTCCCTTACGTAAACTCTTTTCATACGACCGCTTCAAAGATCGTTTTGCCGTCAAGTGTTACTTCCTTCATACCAGGGATCTTTTTTTGATTAAAATTAAAGGTCAGCATATAACCCTTCGTGAGATGGAGACTTTCCAGATATCCGACTAACTGTTTCTCACCTTTCTCATGGTAGGCTTTTCCCCTCCATATCTTTAATTCGACAACGTATTGCTGCCCCAGGTAATCTACTACCACATCCATACGGTCCTCGTCCAGAGTTTCGGCCTCCACGTAATAATTCCCGGTGCCGTTGATAATGGGCTTTAAATAAAACAGAAAATACTTGCGGCCTTCTTTTTCATGGAATTGTTCGTCTCTGTTTCCATAAATCTCACTGTAATGTACGATAAAGCGCTCCAGGATATGGCTCATATCAAGGGTCCCATCCTTTATAAACTGCGATTTTTCAATGGAGCCTGCCGTGTATACACCAGACTCTGACGTTGAGAACTCTGAGTCAAACAGATTATACATACGCATTCCCATGATTCTGTTGGAAATCGCAACAGCGCCATTTTTGTCATAAATATATCCGAACATTGCAGCAATATTCAGCGGTCCGTCATCAGTATTAAATGTAATACGCTTACCAGTATAAAGGATTTCATACAAAATATCGCGCATTTTTGGAAATTGACGCAGCTTTTTGATCATGTCATCAAAAAGCGTATTCTGCTCCGTAAGAATATGTTTTACCGCTCGCTGAAACCCAGGCATTGTCCACGAATCCGCTTCCTTCTCCTGATCCATCAGCATACAGAGGCGCGATACCAGAAACGGATAACCTGAGGTATAATCCCGAAGGAGCTTTGCCATAGCTTCTACGTCCATTCCTGTCCCATGATCTTTTTCATATTCCGTAAGCATACCGACAATTCCATTCAGGGACAGGGACATATCGTCAGAGTAACTCACGGCAATATTCCACGGACTGTTGTATTGGTGCTGCTCCTCCGGCCTGAGCCTGAGTTTCAGATTCTTCACATCGTACACGCCTGCCAGTATGACAGAATGAAAAGCAGGTACCTCATCGCGTCGCAAATATTTATTGCGTAAAAGCCCGAGCAGTTTCAGAAAAGCATCAAAATTACCGGCATTATCTACCTCATCAATCAAAATTACGATTCTGTTCGTCTGGCCTTGACATATTCGGCTGATCAATAAATCTGCCTCATCCAGTGCGATCGAGCTACCAGCCTCCGCAAATAAAGCCTCGGGATTTTCGCTCAAATTTTTTACTAATCCATAGTCGATCTGTCGTTTCAGCAGCTTAAAAAAACGCGCACAAAAGCGCCCGGCACTCTGGTACGCTTCGTCCTCGATCGCTTCAAAGCTGATAAAGAAAACCACATAACCGGCAGCCTCAAGCCTTTTTCTTAAGAGAGAAAGCGTTGTGGTTTTACCGTACTGCCGACCGCGGTTAATGGTAAAATATATCCCTTCGTCCACTAACTCCTGCATCTTATCCAGAGTATGCCGGATATCTACCATATAATGCTGATCCGGAAAGCAGGTTCCGGTAATATTAAATCTTTTTTTCGTCATATCAAAAACCTAAGGAGTTGAACAAAACAGCCTCATCGGATCTGCTTTAAATCCGATCGATTCTTTAATTATTAATTATACTGATTTCGAGAACATTATACAAGGCCGCTTTTAAATACCACAAGAACTTGTATCTGCCGCTTGATTTTTTCACTAAATATGCTATACTAACGGCGATATTGTGAACGAGAGATCGTTCCTGTCAATATAAGGAGTATAAATAATCCGCGCAAGCGGGAGCATCGGGGGATGTATGGGAACAACTGAACACAATTCTTATGACGCCAGCAGTATCGCTGTCCTGGAGGGGCTTGAGGCTGTCCGTAAACGGCCGGGGATGTATATCGGCTCGGTAACGACCAAAGGCCTGAACCATCTGATCTATGAGATCGTCGACAATGCTGTCGATGAGCATCTGGCAGGATACTGTGACAAGATCGTCGTAACTCTGGAAAAGGACGGCTCCGCTACGGTCAGTGACAACGGGAGAGGGATCCCGGTTGGAATGCACGAAAAGGGAGTCAGTGCGGAGCGGATCGTTATGACGACTCTTCATGCCGGCGGAAAATTCGACCAGACAGTATATAAAACAAGCGGCGGACTTCACGGAGTGGGTTCGTCTGTGGTCAATGCGCTTTCGACCTGGTTAGATATCGAGATCCGAAGAGACGGGAAGGTTTACCATGACCGCTACAGCCGGGGCGAGCCTGTGATCGAGCTTATAAACGGACTGCTTCCGGTTCTTGGAAACGCCCGGGGGACCGGAACGAAGATCAGCTTCCTGCCGGATGATACGATCTTTGAAAAAACAAGGTTTCGGGAGGAGGAGATCAAGAGCAGACTGCATGAGACCGCCTATCTGAATCCGAAGCTGACCATCGTCTTTCGGGATCAGAGGGAAGAACCGGAGGAGGTGATTTTCAACGAGCCGGACGGGATCATCGGTTTTGTTCAGGATATCAATAAAAATGAGGAGGCGGTCAGCTCTCCGGTCTACTTTAAAGGCGAATCGGAGGGGATCGAGGTGGAGGTCGCCTTCCAGTACGTCAATGAGTTTCATGAAAACGTTCTGGGCTTTTGCAATAATATCTATAATTCCGAGGGTGGAACGCATCTGACGGGCTTTAAGACGGTCTTTACGACGGTCATGAATACCTATGCCAGAGATCTCGGGATCTTAAAGGATAAGGATCAGAACTTTACCGGGGCGGATATCCGAAATGGGATGACGGCGGTTGTTTCGATCAAGCACCCGGATCCGAGATTTGAGGGGCAGACCAAAACTAAACTCGACAATCAGGACGCGGTCAAGGCGGTATCCAAGGTTTGCAGCGATGAGCTGGTGCTGTATTTTGACCGTAATCTGGAGGAACTGAAAAATATCCTTGCCTGCGCGGAGAAGGCGGCTAAGATCCGGAAAACGGAGGAGAAGGCCAAGACCAATATGCTGACGAAGCAGAAGTTCTCCTTTGATTCGAACGGGAAGTTAGCAAACTGTGAGAGCCGCGATGCCGCAAAATGTGAGATCTTTATCGTCGAGGGAGATTCTGCGGGAGGAAGCGCAAAGACCGCAAGAGACCGGATGTATCAGGCGATTCTTCCGATCCGGGGAAAGATTTTAAACGTTGAGAAGGCTACGATCGACAAGGTGCTTGGAAACGCGGAGATTAAGACCATGATCAATGCCTTTGGCTGCGGTTTTTCCGAGGGCTACGGGAATGATTTCGATATTACAAAGCTGCGCTACGATAAGATCATCATCATGGCGGATGCCGATGTGGACGGAGCGCATATCTCGACGCTTTTGTTAACGCTGTTTTACCGGTTTATGCCGGAGCTGATCTATGAGGGGCACGTTTATATCGCAATGCCGCCGCTCTACAAGGCAATGCCATCTCGGGGAAATGAGGAATATCTGTACGACGATAAGGCACTGGCGGTGTACCGCAGGAACCATAAGAACTTTACGTTACAGCGCTATAAGGGTCTGGGAGAGATGGATGCCGAACAGCTTTGGGAGACGACCCTGGATCCCCGGCGCAGGAGATTGAAATTGGTTCAGATTGAGGACGCGAGACTGGCTTCCTCGATGACGGAGCTTTTGATGGGGAATGAGGTGCCGCCGCGGCGCGCCTTTATTTATCGTCATGCCCACGATGCTGAAATAGATGCATAAACAGAGCAGATGGGCGCAGAAGGTTCCATTCCCTTGAGGACAGTGTCGAAGCGCTTTTAGCGAAGTCGAGATCCGTTCCAAATTTCTTGCCACGAAGGCTCTTCCTGAGTGGCTTAGAAATTTGTGAACTAGCTCGACGGAGCGTTGCTTCGGTCCGAAAGGGAATGCGACACCTTCGAGAGCCCGTCTGCTCGTGAAAAAAAGATGTATTGTTCGCAAGGAAATGGAACCTGCTGCGCCCACCCGGGCAAACGCAGATAGTTATAAATTAGTTAAAAAATGAGGGGAACATGCCAAGAAAGACAACAGATATAGCAGAAGAGCAGGAAGAACAGCAGATCATCGTCACGGAATTCTCGGACGTGATGCAGAAATCCTATATCGACTATGCGATGAGCGTTATTATCGCAAGGGCGCTGCCGGACGTGCGGGATGGGCTGAAGCCTGTCCAGAGGCGGACACTTTACGATATGTATGAGCTGGGGATCCGCTATGATTCTCCGTATCGAAAGAGCGCCCGTATCGTCGGGGATACCATGGGTAAATATCACCCCCACGGAGACGCTTCGATCTATGATGCCCTTGTCGTTATGGCACAGGACTTTAAAAAGGGAATGGCCCTGGTTGACGGGCATGGGAATTTCGGCTCGATCGAGGGCGACGGCGCCGCTGCCATGCGTTATACGGAGGCCAGACTCCAAAAGATCACGCAGGAAGCGATTCTTGCCGATCTGGATAAGGATGTGGTCGATTTCATGCCGAATTTCGACGAGACGGAGAAGGAGCCTGTGGTTCTTCCGGCAAAGCTGCCGAATCTTCTGATCAACGGGACGGAGGGTATCGCAGTCGGTATGGCGACGAGTATGCCGCCCCACAATCTCGGTGAGGTCGTCGACGCTGTAAAGGCCTATATTCTGAATCCGGATATTACGACCTTGGAGCTGATGGAGTATATCAAGGGACCGGATTTCCCGACGGGAGGTCTGGTTGTAAATAAGGACGAGCTGCTATCTATTTATGAAACAGGGATCGGAAAGATAAAGCTAAGAGGCCGTGTCGAGGTCGAAAAGGGCAAGGGCGGAAGGATGCTGCTTGTGATCACCGAGATCCCCTATACGATGATCGGCGCGAATATCGCAAAGTTTCTGACGGATATCGTGGCGCTCATTGATTCCAAAAAGACGAACGATATCGTCGATATCTCCAATCAGTCCTCCAAGGAGGGGATGCGGATCGTTATCGAGCTGAAGCGGGATGCCAATATTGAAAACCTGAAGAATATGCTCTATAAGAAGACGAAGCTGGAGGATACCTTCGGGGTCAATATGTTGGCTGTTGCGGACGGCAGGCCGGAAACTCTGGGGCTAAAGGATATCATTCGGCATCACGTGGATTTCCGGCATGAGCTTGCGACCAGAAAGTATAAGAATCTTCTGGAGAAGGAATTAGAGAAGAAGGAGATCCAGGAGGGGCTGATCCATGCCTGCGAGGTGATCGACCTGATCATCGAGATCCTCCGGGGTTCGAAGGATCTGAAAATGGCTAAGGGCTGTCTCGTAGAGGGGATCACCGAGGGGATCAAATTCAAGACCGAAGGCTCGAGGCGGATGGCTGCCCAGCTTCGTTTTACGGAAAAGCAGGCGGGGGCGATCCTTGATATGCGCCTGTACCGTCTGATCGGGTTAGAGTTGGAGGCGCTTTTAAAGCAGCACGAGGCAACGATCAAAAATATCGATACCTATAAGGATATCCTGACCAACCGGAAGTCCATGGACAAGCTGATCATCAAGGAACTGGAGGGCTTTAAGAAGGAATACGACAGGCCCCGCAGGACCGAGATCGTAAACGCTGAGGAGGCGGTCTATGAGGAGAAGAAGATCGAAGAGATGGAGGTCGTCTTCTTAATGGATCGCTTTGGCTATGCCAGGACCATTGATACCGCGACCTATGACCGGAATAAGGAGACCATTGACGAAGAAAACCGTTATGTCTTTAACGTTATGAATACAGGAAGGGTCTGCGTCTTTACCAATAAAGGAACGATGCATACGATCAAGGTCCTGGATGTTCCCTTCGGAAAGCTGCGGGATAAGGGAACTCCCATTGACAATATCAGCAATTACGACACTCAGACCGAACACTTCATCTATGTCTGTACTTTGGAACGGCTGATCGTTCAGAAACTGATGTTTGTTACAAAGAATGCGATGATGAAGCAGGTATTCGGGACGGAGTTTGACGTGACGAAACGGTCGGTGGCGGCTACGGCGCTTTCGGAGGACGACGAGCTGATCACGGTATATCCCATCGTCTCGGAGGATCTGGTGATCCTTCATACAAAAGAGGGCTACTTCTTAAAGTTTGACATTGATGAGGTCCCGGATAAGAAAAAGACGGCGATCGGTGTCCGGGGGATGAAGCTGACCGGAAAGGATTATATCGCGGACGTATTCTTTGCGGCAAGCGGCTGTGAGGAGACGGTGGAACTGGACGGAAAGCAGGTAGATCTTTCGGAGATCCGCCTGGCGAAGAGAGACGGCAAGGGGTCCAGACGCAGGTAGGCCTGCGAAGCGATTTCATAACTATTCAGTCAGCCCGAAGCGCTTGTCGCTGAGGGCGTGCCAATACAGTATTGGAGCCAAGAGCCGGGCGCACTTCAATGCGGCAGCCGCGCCCGGCGCGTAACTGTTCAGGCTATGACTGAACAGTTACGCGATTTCGTAAGGTTTCGCAGGAGAATTGCTCGAAAGGATAGAAAATGATGCGTGTAATAGCTGGCGAGGCAAGGAGGCTGAGGCTTGTTACTCCGAAGGGAGATGAGACCAGACCGACCTCGGATAAAACCAAGGAGACGCTGTTTAATGTACTGTCTCCCTATATCTATTCAGATACCCGCTTTCTTGATCTCTACAGCGGGAGCGGCGGGATCGGGATCGAGGCACTGAGCCGCGGCGCTTCTTCGGCGGTTTTTGTGGAAAAGAGCAAGGAAGCGCTCAGTTGTATCGCCGAAAACTTAAAGACCTGTCATTTCGAAGAGAGAGGACGGATCGTAAAGGGGGATGTGGTCTCGGCGCTGCATACCATGAACGGCAGAGAGAGCTTTGATATCATTTTTATGGATCCGCCCTATCTTACAGGAGCGGAGCAGACGGTGCTTTCGCTTCTCTCGGGGTCTGAGCTGTTAAATGAGGACGGAATCGTTGTCGTAGAGAGCGCAAACGGGACCGATTTTTCCTATCTGCCGGGATACGGCTTTGAGATATTTAAGCAAAAGATCTATAAGAACAATCAGCATCTGTTTATACGAAGAATAGCCAAGTGATCGATCTGTTTCGGCGCAGGTTTTAGACCGGTGATTGACTTTTGACAGCATGGTCAGTTGTCAGTGGATCTGTACGTGGTGATCCAATAGTTATCGTAAACGAATTAAATAAATTCGTTTACGATAATACTTGATGCGCACGATTGCGGTAATGAAGGCGCTTTCAGCGCTCCGCAATCGGCGCAATAGGAAACGAATAAATTCGTTTCCTATAATTTCAGTAAAGATAGAGAGGAGTTGCCTTTGAATAAAGCGATCTATCCCGGGAGCTTTGACCCGGCGACATACGGACATATTGATATTATCAGGCGGTCCGCCGCGATCTTTGACGAGCTGACGGTGAGCGTGCTGGATAATATGCGCAAAACCTCGTTGTTTTCGGTAGATGAACGTGTTAATATATTAAAGGAGCTGACGAAGGAGTTCGACAATGTCAGGGTGGCGAGCTATTCCGGGCTGCTTGCGGATTATTGCAAGTCGGTGGGAGCTCACGTCATAATCCGCGGACTTCGGGCTGTGACGGATTTTGACTATGAGCTTCAGATGGCGCAGACCAACCGGATCCTTTCCGATGCGGGAGTCGATACGGTCTTTCTTACGACCGATCTGCGCTATGCCTATCTCAGCTCTTCGACGGTCCGCGAGGTCGCAGGCTTTGGCGGCGACATTTCGGAATTTGTGCCGCCTTATGTAGCAAAGCTTACCTACGCGAAGTTTGGCAAGAATTTATAGCAGTATTTAAGGGGTAATCAGGGTTCTTTCATCGGGGGAAAAAGAATGGCAAGTAAGATTGAACAGATCATTGAGGAGATGGAGGATTTTGTAGATAACTGTAGTTATCAGAAATTTTCCAGTACAAATATCATTGTTGAGAGGGAGCGTCTGGAGGAGTATCTACGGGAGCTGAAGACCAGAACGCCGGATGAGATCAAGCAGTATCAGAGGATCATCAGCAATAAGGAGGCGATCCTAAATGACGCGCGCCAGAAGGCGGATGCCGTTTTGAACGACGCTAAGGCCAGAGCGGACGCGATCATCAAGGAGTCGCAGATCAACCGGGACAACCTGGTCAGCCAGCATGAGGTCATGCAGAGAGCGTACGCCCAGGCGGATGAGGTAACAAGAAACGCGGAGGCCCAGGCACAGCAGACGGTGGATCAGGCGATGCTCGAGGCAAACAGTATCCGGGAATCCGCGATGAAATATCTGGATGATATGCTGGCGGAGCTTCAGGGGATTTTACATCACTCCATCGAGACCGCCCGAGCGAAGTACGGGGATCTGATCACGCAGCTTGACCGGTGTGCCGCAGTTGTCGATAAGGACAGGGCTCAGCTGTATCCTCAGATGGAAATGGAGCAGGAGATCGCGCCGCTTGCTCCCGCGCAGCCCCCTTCGCCGCAGGCCGGTCAGAATGCGCAGACAGCGGGAGCTCCCGCAGGAAATACAAATAATCAGGCACGCAGATAGGAGCCGAGAGGCTCTTAGACGTTTAGAGAGGAATTATGAGTGAGCTTTCGGAGGTTCATCCGTTAAAGGTATTTAAGTATTTTGAAGAGATCTGCGCGATCCCGCATGGGACCGGTCATACAGAGGCTCTTTCCGATTATATTGAGGGCTTTGCGAAAAAGCTCTCTCTTTCCTATATCCGGGACGCGTTCGGAAATATTGTGATCTGTAAGCCCGCGAGCGTCGGCTTTGAGGAGAAAGCGGGGCTTATCCTTCAGGAGCATCTGGATATGTACTATGACAGGGACGAGGGCTCCTACGTCGGCTATGGGACGGAGAAGAAAGGACTGGAGCTTGCCGTCGTAGATGATTATGTATACGCAAAGGGCAGCGCGCTTGGAGCGGACGGAGCCATCGGTATCGCGTATATTCTTTCGATCTTAGAGTCAGAGGAGGTCGCTCACCCCAGGCTGGAGGCGCTGTTTACGGTCGATGCCGAGGACGGGATGCGGGGGATTCGTAAAATGGATCTGTCCGTTATTTCGGGCAGAAGGATGATCAATCTCGGGCATTTTACCGAGGGAGAGATCCTTATGGGCTCTGCCGGAGGAAGAAAGATTGCTTTAGAAGTACCGGTCCGCTATGAAAATGAGTTCGGCGTACTCTATGATATCGTGATCTGCGGGTTACGGGGCGGTCATTCCGGACTTGAGATCGACAAATATCGCGGAAACGCAGGGATCCTTATGGGGAGACTCCTTCACTATATCGACCTCTATATGGATTATTCCCTGGCGTATTTAAAGGGCGGGATGCACGTTGACTATATCCCGAGAGAGGCCAAGGCGTCGATCCTTGTTAAAAAAGAGGATACGGATAAGCTCGAGGATCTGATCGACGAATTCAATGAGGCGCTTTTAAAGGAATATCAGGATATCGAGGATAATCTGACGATCTACGGGGAGAACAAGGGAGAGACCATCGCAAACGTTCTGACCGAGAAAACGAAGCAGCGGGTCATCTTCTTACTGATGACGATCCCGGACGGGATACAGAAGATGAATCCGAGGTTTGAAAATATCGTTCAGACCTCCTCCAATCTCGGGATCCTTTCCTTAGAACGGGACAGTTTTTTGCTGCATGTCAATCTGCGAAGCCTGCTGTCCTCGGAAAAGCATGCCATGAGCGATAAATTCCAGTACCTGACCGAAACCATCGGGGGAACGTTTAAGGTCGTTACAAATTATCATGCCTGGGAATATGAGGAAGCGTCCCATTTAAGGGACATTTTTATCCGGGCCTGGGAGGAGCTCTATCAGACCAAACCGGTTCTGACCATGGTGCATTCCGGTCTGGAATGCGGCGTTATTTCCGATAAGATAAGGGATATGGATATCGTATCCATCGGTCCGACCATTGAAAATGTGAATACAGTGACGGAACGGCTCTGCATCAGCTCGGTGGAGCGGGTCTGGGATTATCTGATAAAGGTTTTAAGCGATGCTGACTGATATCAGAGGAGTTCTGTTCGATCTGGACGGGACGCTCGTGGACTCCATGTGGATGTGGAAGCAGATCGACATTGATTACCTGGGTGCAAAGAGGGTTGAAATGCCGGAGGATCTTCAGCGTTCGATCGAGGGACGGAGCTTTTACGAAACGGCGGTGTATTTTAAGGAGCGGTTTCAGCTTTCCGATTCCATTGATACGATCATGGCGGACTGGAATCGGATGGCGGAGGAGATGTACCGTACCAGAGTTCCCTTAAAGCGCGGGGCGAAGGAGTTTCTTTCCTATCTGAAGAACAACGGCTATAAGATCGGCATTTCTACGAGCAACTCAAGGGTTCTTACTCTGGCGGCTTTAGAAGCCCATAACATTACGGAATACTTTGACTGTATCAGATCCGGCTGCAATGAGATCAGCGGTAAGCCTGCGCCGGATGTTTATTTGCTTTCCGCGGCGGATATCGGGATCGAGCCGGAGCATTGTCTGGTTTTTGAGGACCTGATCGCCGGGATCCAGGCCGGGAGGGCTGCGGGAATGCGGGTCTGCGCTGTGGATGACGATTTCTCGGAGTACCAGCTTGCGGAGAAGAGGCGGTTGGCGGATTATTATATTCACGATTATTTTGAACTTCTGCGGAAATGAAGAATAAGTTAACCGGGCGGATACCAAAAAAAGGAGAAAAAGGCTATATCGCCTGGCAGAGAAGGTTCAATATCCTTTTGACCGCGGCAATGTATCTGCTTGCGGTGGGAATCTATCTGCTCGGATACCTTACGATGCACACTAATAAAAATCTCTGGACGGTGATCGCGGTACTAAGTATCCTTCCTGCCAGTAAAAACGCCGTTCGAATGATCATGTTTTTACGGGTTTCGCCGACCAGGGAAGCGTTCTATGAACGGCTTGCTCCGATAGAGAAGGGGCTCCCCGTGCTTTACGATCTGATCTTTACGACCTATGAGAAGGCTTACGTCGCAAGAGCTTTGGTTTACGGAGGAGGGAATATCTGTGTCTGCTCGGTGGAGTCAAAGGATCAGGCGGGAAAGCTTACGGAGCATCTTGAAAGCATGATCAGGGAAAAGTATTCCGGGCTTTCCGTCAAGGTCTTTACTGACGAGGAGGCTTTTTTTCTGAGGGCCTCGGAGATCCTTGAGCATTTCGGAGAGAAGGAGTCCGGAAAAAAGGAAGGCGTAGATTTTTCCGCGCTTCGACGGACGATCGAGGCTATGGTCCTGTAGATATGATATCGGTCGTTATTGATGATAAAAATGAGGGCGGGAGACTGGATAAGCTCTTAAAGAAGCATCTGCGGGGCGCTCCCTCCGGCTTTATTTATAAGATGCTCCGGAAAAAGAACATTACTCTGAACGGAAAGAAGGCATCCGGAAATGAGCTTTTAAAGAGCGGAGATCATATCTCTCTCTTTTTTTCAGAGGAAACCTACAGGAAGTTTACTGTGCCTGTAGAAAAACCGGACACGAATGATTTGCAGGAGGCAGCTGACCGCCTTACCAGCTCAGATCACCGGACAGCAGCGGGAAGAAATGCTTTGGAAGATCTTTCCTGCAAAAGCGCAGCGCTTCCTTTTTCGATCGTTTATGAGGACGAAAATATCCTGTTGATCGACAAACCGGCAGGAATCCTCTCACAGAGGGATCAAAGCGGGATCGACAGCGCCAATGAGCTTTGCCTGAAGTACCTGCAAGGTAAAGGCGAGGAAGATTTCGGGAAGAGCTATGGCTTTACTCCTTCGGTTTGTAACCGGTTAGATCGTAATACCTCCGGGCTTCTGATCTTTGCTAAGAATTATAACGCGGCGATGGAGCTTTCCGCTGCCTTAAAGGAGAGAACGATCCGAAAGTACTATGCGGCCCTTGTCAAAGGGAAATTGAAAGAGGAGGGCAGAAAACGGGCCTATCTCTTAAAGGATGAGCGGACAAATACGGTCCGGATCTTCTCGAAAGAAGTAAAGGGAGCCGTTCTGATCGAGACCGCGTATCGAACGGAGCAGAGCTATGGGTGGTGTTCTCTTCTTTCCATCGAGCTTCTGACGGGAAAAACGCACCAGATCCGCGCTCAGCTTGCTGCATCGGGGACTCCGATCCTCGGAGATCCCAAGTACGGAGATCCGCGGTTAAATAGAGAACTAAAGAAAAAATACGGGATCGACCGGCAGCTTTTACACGCGAAACGGCTTATCATGCCGGAATTTCAGGGCGTTTTGAAGGGGATTTCCGGAAGGATCTTTGAATCCGCGCTGCCGGCTGATTTTGAAGTTATTATGAATCAGGCTCAGGGTACTGGCAGCGTACCGATAAAGTACCGGGGTCAGGCAGCCCCGGCAGCCGTATCTGCCCAAGGGAACTGGGCAGATGCAACTGTTCAGATACAAAGGGGGTACTGAACAGTTACCTGAATTGATAGAGAAGATGAGGGAAGTAACAGAATATGGCGACATGGAATTCCAGGGGTCTTCGGGGGTCGACTCTGGAGGAATTGATCAATCGTACAAACGAGAAATACAGGGAAAACAAGCTCTGCCTTGTACAGAAGATCCCGACACCCATTACGCCGATCGAGATCGACAAGAGCTCCAGGCATATTACTCTTGCGTACTTTGATCAGAAAAGTACGGTGGATTATATCGGGACCGCGCAGGGGATCCCGGTGTGCTTTGATGCCAAGGAATGCGCCGTGGATACCTTTGCTCTGGCCAATATCCACGAGCATCAGGTGGCGTTTATGCGGGAGTTTGAAGAGCAGGGCGGGATCGCCTTTTTTCTGATCTTTTACTCCCATAAGGATTTGTTCTATTATCTGCGCTTTGAAAGACTTCAGGAATTCTGGAACAGGATGCGGGAGGGCGGCAGAAAGAGCTTTCGCTTTGAGGAGTTAGAGGAGGACTACGTGATCCCTCAAAGGCAGGGGATACTGGTGCCGTATCTGGATCTTGTGAAGAAGGATCTGGAGGAGCGGGACCAGGCTCCTTGAAAATCGGCCGGGTTTCATCTATAATAAACAAAATTTATGATCGCGGGAAATGTGATATTTGATAACCGGTCGCATTCGTGATTTGGCATCAATATGAGTTATAGGAAATTTGTCAGGAAACATGGATAAAAGACTTTTACATACACCGGAGGGTGTCAGAGATATCTACGGTAAGGAACTGAGCCTGAAGCTGTCGTTGCAGCTCTCGCTTTTAGAACTTCTGCATAAGTTTGGCTATCAGGATATCGAGACCCCGACCATCGAGTTTTTTGATGTTTTTTCAAGCCGTATCGGGACGATCCCCAGCAACGAGCTCTATAAGTTCTTTGACAAGGAGGGGAATACTCTGGTTTTACGGCCTGACTTTACGCCCTCGATCGCCAGATGCGCCGCCAAATATTATATGGAGGACAGACAGCCTCTCAGGTTCTGCTACTGCGGGAATACCTTTATCAACAATTCGGATTTTCAGGGGAGACTCAAGGAGAGTACGCAGATCGGGGCGGAGCTGATAAATGACGACAGCTTTCAGGCGGATGCCGAGATGGTTACGTTAATGATCGAATGTCTGAAGCAGGTCGGGCTTTCGGAGTTTCAGATCACGGTCGGCAATGTCGAGTATTTTAAAGGCCTCTGCGACGAGTTCGGGATCGAGGAGGAGGCGGAGCTTGGGCTTCGTGAAATGATCTCCAACAAGAATCTGTTCGGGGCAGAGGATTTGTTAAACGAGTTAGAGATCAAAGGCTCGGATAAGGAGAGCTTTCTTCGGATCGGAGAGCTGTTCGGAGCCGTAGAGAGGCTGGATTCCGCGGAGCAATGGGCGGGAAATGAGCGCTCGCGCCTCAGTATCCGAAGGCTTCGGGAGGTCTATGAGGAGCTTGCGAAAAAGGGTTATGAAAAGTATGTCAGCTTTGATCTGGGGATGCTTTCGAAATATCATTATTACACCGGGATCGTCGCCAACGCCTATACCTATGGGACGGGAGATGCCATCATAAAGGGCGGGCGCTATGATAACCTTCTTTCGGAGTTTGGAAAATCGGCACCAGCCATCGGCTTTGCCATCGTCGTGGATTCGCTGATCCAGTTATTATCGTAAACGAATTATAAAAATTCGTTTACGATAATAATTGATGCGCACGATTGCGGTAATGAAAGCGCTTTCAGCGCCCCGCAATCGGCGCAATAGGAAACGAATAAATTCGTTTCCTGATAAAAAATAGAGGAAAACAACAGTGCGGTATTTAACTTTTGCCCTCGCGAAAGGGAGGCTTGCGAAGAATACGATGCAGCTTCTTAAGTCCATCGGGATTGACTGCGAGGAAATGGAGGACAAGGAAACCAGAAAACTGATCTTTGTCAACGAAAAACAGAAATTCAAGTTCTTTCTGGCCAAGGGACCGGATGTGCCGACCTATGTTGAGTACGGGGCGGCGGATATCGGCGTGGTCGGCAAGGATACGATCCTCGAGGAAGACCGGAAAAGCTACGAGGTACTGGATCTGGGCTTTGGAAGGTGCAGGATGTGTGTCTGCGGACCGAAGGACGCGGAGGAGCTTCTAAAGCACCATGAAATGATCAAGGTCGCAACGAAGTATCCGAAGATCGCCAGAGATTATTTTTACAATAAAAAACACCAGACCGTGGATATCATCAAGCTGAACGGTTCCGTAGAACTGGCTCCGATCGTCGGGCTGTCGGATGTGATCGTGGATATCGTGGAGACCGGCTCGACGCTTCGTGAGAATGGTCTGTTTGTACTGGAGGAGGTATGCCCTCTGTCCGCAAGGATGATCGTCAACCGGGTCAGTATGCGGATGGAATATGAGCGGATCAACGGGATCATCTCACAGGTAAAGGAGAAGCTATGAGGATCGTACGACTGAATGAAACTACGAATAGAGACATCCTGAAGAATCTTCTAAAGCGAAGTCCGGATCAGTATGGAGAATATGAGGAGACCGTCAAGGAGATCCTCTCCGCTGTCCGAAAGGAAGGAGATCAGGCGTTACTTGAATACACGAGGAAGTTTGACTGCGAGCTGATTGATCGGGACAACCTGCGGGTGACGAAGGAGGAGTTCGACGAGGCACTTGAGATCTTTGATCCAAAGCTTTTAGAGGTAATGAAGAGGGCGGCGGATAATATCCGCTCCTACCATGAAAAGCAGTTACAGAACAGCTGGATCTCGACCCGGGCGGACGGGACGATCTTAGGACAGAAGGTAACGCCCATCGAGAAGGTCGGCGTTTATGTCCCAGGTGGAAAGGCAGCGTATCCCTCTTCGACTCTGATGTGCATTATTCCTGCGCAAGTAGCGGGGGTAAAGCGGATCGTTATGACGACACCGGCCGATTCGGTCGGAAAGGTCGCAAAGAGTACCCTGGCGGCCGCCTCCATTACGGGAGTAACGGAAATATACAAGGTCGGAGGAGCGCAGGCCATCGGAGCGCTAGCGTACGGAACGGAAACGATCCCCAAGGTCGATAAGATCGTAGGGCCCGGGAATATCTTTGTAGCGCTTGCGAAAAAGGCGGTCTTCGGGCACGTGTCCATCGACTCCATCGCGGGTCCCAGCGAAATCCTCGTGATCGCGGATGAAACGGCAAATCCGAAGTATGTTGCTGCGGATCTCCTTTCTCAGGCGGAGCATGATGAAATGGCTTCGGCGATTTTGATCACAACCTCCCATACCCTTGCGGATCGGGTAAACTTGGAAATCGACGAGCTTTTGGCGGGGCTTTCCAGAAGGAGTATTATCAGGAAGTCCCTCGATACCTACGGCTATATCCTGATTGCGGAGAATATCGACGAAGCCTGTGAAACGGCCAATGATATCGCAAGCGAGCATCTGGAGATCCTGACGCAGGATCCCTATGAGGTAATGACGAAGATCCGAAACGCCGGTGCGATCTTTATCGGACCCTATTCCTCCGAGCCTTTGGGGGATTACTACGCGGGACCGAACCACGTACTGCCGACGAACGGGACGGCAAAATTCTTCTCGCCCCTGTCGGTGGATGCCTTTATCAAGAAATCCAGTATTATCTCGTATTCGAGAGAAGCGCTGCTTTCCGCGGCGGATGATATCATTCACTTTGCGGAGGCGGAGGGGCTTACGGCACACGCCAATTCCATCAAGGTCCGAAAGGAGGGGGATACCGGCTTTCGGGGGAATCGAAGGATCGTAGTGAGCCAGAGGAATATCAAGCTGTAGGGAGTTATATGAAGCGTCGGAATAAAAGGAAAAAGCGTATGGAAACCAGAACGGTGCCTGTGAAGAACGAAGAAGCCTGGCAGGATGAGATCACGGAAGAGATCGAGTCTATGGGAGAGACACAGCTTACCGGAGTTTCAGATAAACCTTCGGAACCGGTGAAGTCTTCCGCGGAAGATTTAAAGGCGGTGACTGGTCAGGCTGCTTTGGAAGAAGGGGTTGATAGAGCATCGGAAAAGCCCGCGATACAGGAAACAGAGCCTGTGCTTCGCAGGGCCGAGCTTACCCGGAATACGAAGGAAACAAGGATCAAACTGTCCCTTAATTTGGACGGAAGCGGAAAAAGCAATATCAACACCGGGATCGGCTTCTTTGATCACATGCTGGAAGGGTTTGCAAAGCATGGCTTTTTCGATCTGGAGACAACGATCAACGGCGATCTGAACGTGGACGGGCATCATACCGTGGAGGACTGCGGGATCGTGCTGGGAAACGCGATCAAAGAGGCCTGCGGGGACAAGAAGGGCATCAAACGCTACGGCAGTATGATCCTTCCGATGGATGACGTTCTGGTGCTATGTGCTGTCGATCTCTGCGGGAGACCTTATCTTGCCTTTGACGCGGAATTTCCCACCGAGCGGATCGGATACCTTGATACAGAGCTGATCCGGGAGTTTTTCTACGCGGTAAGCTACTCCGCGATGATGAATCTGCACATCAGGGTGCTTTCCGGCTGTAATTCCCATCATATCGCGGAGGCGATGTTCAAGGCCTTTGCCAAGGCCTTGGATCAGGCGACACAGTTTGATGACCGGATCTCGGATGTGCTTTCAACGAAAGGAGCGCTGTAGGCTATGAAAAAGAATCTGCTTCCCTGCATTTATTTGAAAAAAGGAAAACTGGTCACTGGATTTCGCGGGAATTCTGTCATCTCCGAGGAGCCTGTGAAATATGTCGAGGAGACCGTAAAGAACGGAGCGGACAGCCTTCTGGTTTTCGATCTTTCCAAAGGGGATGAGGAGCATGAACAGAATCTGACCATCCTCCGGGAAATCACGAAAAATTTGAGCATACCCGTGATCGGAGCCGGAAATATCAAGCGCAGCGAGGATGTTAAGAAGCTGAAATACGCGGGCTGCGGCAAGGTGGCCCTCAATATGGCGAAGCAGACGAATATTGATCTGATCGAGGAGGTCAGCAAGCGCTTCGGAAAGGACAGTATCTACGCCTGTGTGGATGTGGAGGAGGAGATTTTAAACAACGCGGAGCTGATCCGGCAGTACGTCAGCGGAGTGATTCTCCTTGACGATTCGATCTCCGATGCCTATAAGGATCTGATCGTGACCTGCGTCGTCAATAACGGCAGCTACGATATGGCACTGAAGCTGCTTGAAAATGACTGTGTCAATGGAATATCCGGAAATTATGTAAACCAGAACGCTGAAAAGCTCATGGAGCTGAAGCAGCGGTTCAAAGCAGATGGCCTGGATATGAACCTGGTCACCGCAAAGTTTTCCTTTGAGGATTTCAAGGTGGGAAGCGACGGTCTGGTTCCCGTGGTCGTACAGGACGACGCGACGGGGCAGGTCTTGATGGTGGCCTATATGAATAAGGAGGCATACGAAAAGACCATCGAGGGCGGCCGTATGACCTACTATTCCAGGAGCCGGAACGAGCTTTGGCTTAAAGGGGAGACCAGCGGTCATTTTCAATATGTCAGGTCCCTGTACGGAGACTGCGATATGGATA
>JAFSXN010000007.1 GCA_017444015.1 Lachnospiraceae bacterium
AATGACGTCGATACCGGATACTCCACGATATCCATGAATAACTTAAAAAGTCTCCTGAATGTGTCAAATGTACTTTTAGTTGATAAAGACGGTAAAGCCATAACCTACGCGGTTGTAAGCTCCGCAGAGGAGCAGAAACAGGAACCTTCCCATTTTCTTCCTCTGATCGAGGAGATTGCGGGGACAGATAAGGTTTCTTCGATAGACTATTTTCTGGCGGAAGGAAACGGGATTTTTGGAGAGAAAAGCCTGTATTCCGCCTGTCTGACGGCGCTTGAGGAAAACTATTATGTCGTCATAGAGGACGATGCCATGGATCTGTACGAGCTGCAGGACGAATCCCTTTCCTGGAACGCGGTTTTGCCGCGGATCACGCGGGGAAAGAACGGCTTCGTTTATTCCGTAGAAACGGAGGGTTTTGTCCGCGCCTTGTCCGATCCGGATGAGGAGCAGATTACAGATATCTCGGGACTTGGTATCGGGATGGAAGCCTTGCGGGATGGTTTTCGCGGGACCCTTGTTTTAGAGGGGGACAGCTATTACTGCGGAATAAAATTTTATGAAGATCAGCAGCTGTATATTATCTGCGCGATCCCGTCGGAGGAGATCACCTTGGGCGTGCTTGCCCTGACTGCCGTTCCATTTTTTGCCGCCTTTATCTTCCTTTCCCTGCAGCTTTTGTATGCCGTAATGCTGACGGGGGAGTGGGACGGAGCCGACGAAAAGGGAAGGACTGTCTCATTTCGGATGTTCCTTGCAAAGCGGATGGTAGTTCTGCTCGTTTTGTCCGTTGTCTTTACCGTCGCTTCTTCGGTATATACCCAGGTTCTGTATGCCATGTTTATACAGGCGGAGTCCAACAAAAAGGAAATGGAAGCGCTTTCGGAATCTCTTCAGAGGAATGAGGAGGTTCAGAAAAAGACCAGTGAGAAATACTATTCGGATCTTGAGAATCTGGCGACGCTTGCCGCAAGATTCCTTTCCAATAATCCGAGGCTCGTTACCAGGGAGGATCTGGCTGAAATAGCGGGGAATCTCGGCGCGGAGCATATCCTGCTCTACGATGAGAGCGGAACCGCGATCCTTTCCGACGCGTACTACCGGGGGCTTCGGATCTCCTCCAATCCCCATGAGCTTTCCTATGAATTTAAAAAGGTACTGACAGGAACGCCTGTCTATGTGCAGCAGAAGGTAGATGAAAGCTATCTGGACAAGCCGTACCGGTACGCGGGCGCCATCATAACAGACGAAAAAGATGAGCTGAAGGGCTTTGTCCAGCTTGCCTTTTCGCCGGATTATCTGCAAATGCCTTTAAACGCCTCCGCGATCGAGACGCTTCCCTCGACCTTCAGCGGAAGAAATAACGCGTTTGTCTTTATTGTAGACGGCGAAAAGCAGACTTTTCTGTATTATCCGAAGGAAAAAATGATCAATGACCCCGTAGAGGATTACGGACTGACAGAGGAGATGATGCAGGACGGGTATATTTCCCGTACCGGGCTTGACGGCGAGGAACGGCTTTTATACTGCGGTTTCTGGGAGGAAAATATGATCTTTACCGCCGCGAGCGTCAATGCCATCACCTTTGACTGCTTAAACCGCGGGATCTATATCTCATTCGCGGGGATCTTCGTGCAGCTTCTCTGCTTTATCATTATCCTGCTCTCCTTTGGAAGAAAGGAGGCAGGGCTTCTGAAAACGCCGGAGGAAAGAGTCTTTGATGACAGTGGAAAGAAGCGGATCGAGGCTCTGGCTGCGGAACGGATCCTTCGGCTGTTTAAGAGCTCCTTCCTTGTTTTTTCAGGCGTTATCTGCGTGAGTATGCTTTTTAAAGATGTGCTTTTTCAAAACAACACGGTACTCCTTAATCTTCTCAACGGCTACTGGAATACAGGCGTTCATGTCTTTTCCATCACAGCCTGCGGAATCTATAGCTGCATGATATTTTTTGTTATGGAGCTATTGCTCTTTGTGCTGGAGCTTACGGGGAAACTTATGAATTCCAGAGGAGAGACCATCATCCGGATGCTGATCAGCTTTGCCAGATATATCGCGGTGATCGGAGTCATTTTTTACTGCGCGAACCTTTTGGGCGCTCCTACGGGAACCTTGCTCGCCTCCGCGGGGATCTTATCGATCGTCATCGGTCTCGGCGCGCAGAGCCTGGTTACCGATGTTCTGGCGGGCCTTTTTATTATTTTTGAGAAGGCCTTTAAGGTGGGGGATATTGTCCGGATCGACAGCTGGCGCGGAAGAGTTTTGGAGATCGGCATCCGCAATACGCGGTTTCGGGATATCGATGAAAACAGTATCAAGATCGTCCATAACAGCTCCTTAAATGAGATCGTCAATCTCTCGGATCTTCCCACCTGCATCTATACGACGATCGGTACGGAATACGGCGAAGAGCTGTTAAGGGTCGAGGAGATCTTAAGGAAGGAGCTTCCGGAAATCAAAAAGCGTATTCCGGAGGCGATCGAGGGTCCCCGCTACAGCGGCGTAAGCGAGCTGGGAGATTCGGCGGTGATCTTAAAATTTATGACGGTCTGCAGAAACGAGAATTATTACAGGGTCCGGTTTGCGGTCAATCGGGAGCTGAAGCTTTTATTTGACAAATATGGGATCCAGGTGCCCTTCCCGCAGATCGTACTTAATCAAAGAGAAGAAAACTGAATTTACGTTTGAATTGTTTTTTTCGACCACTTTTTGTGACAGTGTTGTGACAGCAGCTGTGTTATGATATCGGGGGATTAGGCGTTACGCGTCTTCTCACGATATCATTTTTATAACAGAAGTCAGAAAGGAAAAAAGAATGAG
>JAFSXN010000095.1 GCA_017444015.1 Lachnospiraceae bacterium
ATACGGTATAAGTTCCGCCAGTGCATGTAAGATAGAACTTTTTGCTAATGGAAGCACCGTTCTTCATCTCAATCGTAGCACGAGTAGTCGGGCAGGGGTCTCCGTCCTCGATTTTCTCCCCATTCTCATAGAATACGGTATTCTTCACGAGATTGCCATACTGATCCTCAACACGGAATGCGTAATTCCAATCGCCGTCTGTGAAGGTCATCTGTCCATCGACAATGCTCACTCCTCCGGCAACACCCTTGACCTCGTCTTCGGTGAAATCTCTATCATAGTTCAGATCTATTCCGCCCACAGTCGGCAATCCAAATGTAGCTTTCTTAGCAACAGCCTTAGTCGGAACCGGAGCAGCGTCTGAGTAGTTCAGCGTCGTAGAACCTACTTCCTCGGTGTTTACATAAACAATAACGGTTTCCTTACCAGTGCCAGGATCCTTGTCTGTTTTGCCTTTGATTACGTTGTCCTCAGTATCGAAGATACCACTTGTCACAGAAATCCTATCGCCAGCCACTTCATAGGTTTCACCGCTATTTGTAGTAGCCATTACCTTAACCTTAACGGTATCGTCAGTATCCTTATCTGCAAAGAGGGTATCTGCGCATGTGATAGTATACTTTGTATTCTTTGTTCCTACCACTCTGGTCAGATGGAAGGTCTTGCTATCGAGCTTGTAGTATTTATCATTAGCTCCTAATTCATCCACACCATAAAGTGTAGCATACAGGTCGATAGATGATTTATTAGCCGTGAACAGATCATTATAGGTATAAACAGGATTCGCCAGAACAGCCTGGTCACCCTTACCTTCATCGATCTTCGTTGTCGAAAGAGTCCACTCATAGTAATCGTATGTCACATCGTTATCAGCAGCCTCGACCTTGACATCACCATCGGCGTCGTCGTCATTATCTGTGAAATACCCAATGGCTTCGTCTCCCATTGTATTCCCGTTTGCATCTTCGAACTGAATGTGCTTATAGAAGTTGATGTAGGTGTTAGATCCTTTCATGGGGCCAGCATCAATATCAAGCTGAGTATTAGCACCGTTTGCAAGGGCGGCTTTGATCTTCGCAGGAGTTCCCTCAGCGCCAACAGTTACACTAGCGGTAGAAACCTTCATCCCAGCAGTTGTAGTCGCGAAGGAAATGATATCACCCTTAGCAGCTCCATCGGTATCAACATCGATAGTAGCCTTAAAGGTTCTCTTTGCAGAATCATAAGTCACGTCATTGAAACGAGCTTTTCCAGACATCTGGATCTTGGTCGGAAGATTGCTCATATGATTACTGTCGCTGAATTCCAATAACTGTGTCGCTGTATTATCCGGCTTAAAATCATAGAGATCAATCTCATTACCATACTGGTCAACAGCGCTAAACTCGATCGCTGCAGATTCACCCTGTCCTGCATAAAGCTCAGGAAATGCAACTGTCAGAGTATCAATGTATGGATCATCTTCGATGGTTACATCCTTGGAGAAGGACTTTCCGGAAGCACCGGTCACAGTCAGAGCCATAGTTCCGGGTTTACTAGTGTTATCACCGGTCAGCCAAAGAACAGGCTTCTTATCGATAGTTCCGAATCCAGCAGTGCCATAGAAAGCACCATTATCTGCCGGGATCACGAAAAGAACATGATCAGGATCAAGCTGGTTGTTCAGATCGTCAGCACCAAGATCATTTCCGTACTGATCTTTCACTGTGGTAAGCTCGACATAGTATTTATTCGACCGAAGTTCTGTCACGGTAAGCTTTCCGTCTTCTCTCGGAGTTCCGTCTTTCTTGATCTCACCAAACTCAAGCTCCTCGAGATAAGATCTTGTGCTAACTTCCAGAGTTGCCTGTGCAGTCAGAACATTGTTGCCCTGCTGATACTGAAGGAATACAGGAACCTCTTTGATAAGCATGAAAGCACCAGTTGCTCCACCAGTGGTATCCTTAATGGTGATCTTACCAGTCTCGGTATCATAAGCTGTGCATTCACCAACACCAGAGGTAACGTTCAGACCAGAAAGGTTAACTTCGCCACCGAACTGATCGAAGCCCTTAGCATAAGCATAGCCTTCTTTGTAGTTGTTGTCCTTCATAACAAGGTAGTTATTAAGGAAGTTGATCTTCTGAAGCTCAGATACTTCGCCAGTAAAGGTTGCAGAAGAAGCTTCGACCTTGGTATTCTCAGGAGTAAGAGTAATGGTGTAGGTAGCAGCGGTAATCTTGTCAGCCAGAGTAAGCTCTGCGCTCATGAAGTCAGCAGCATAATCTACGCTGTCAATTGTCACAGCATTGTTGCCCTTCTTGGCAGTAAGCTTGTCGTTCTTGGTTACAGGGTTAGAGAAAGTAACCTTAACGGTCTTAGCACCAGTTTGCTCAGCAGTAAGGATCTCTAAGTTAGCAGCATCCGCATCACGAACAGCAACAGTAGTATTAGCATAAGCAGTAGAATCGTTCTCACCAGTAACAACTACACCGATGTACTTGCCGAGCATATCAGCGGTAATTGCCAGGTCAGCAGTAGTTGCACCTTTGATCTCATCGGTAAGTCCGTCAGCAGAAGCACCACTGAACCAAGCGTAAACTACGTTAGTAGCATCCGCCGGATCGACCTTAGCAGTGATAGTATCGCCAACCTTGGGTGTCGTGTTGCTAAGGGATACACCCTTTACTTCAACAGCAGCGGCTTCCTTGGTTACGGTAACTGTAATCGTCTCGATCTTGTCGCCGGAGCATACAAGAATGTCGGCAGATCCTTCGCCAACAGCTGTCACAACACCCTTGTCGTCTACGGTAGCAACTCCTTCGTCAAGAGAAGCATACTCTACTAAAGCGCCTTCGGGAGTTACAGTAGCGGTAATCTGAGCGGTCTCGCCGATACCAAGAGTCTTCTTGTCGATCTCAGCCTTCAGATCTGTAGCGACTGTCCAATCAGCCTTCTCTGCAAAGCTCACAGAGAACGGAGTCTTAAGCTTTTTGCCCTTCTTGGTCTTAGCCTTGGAGATAACCTGGACCTTCTTGGTTCCGGCTTCGCCTGCGGCTGCCTGGTCAATATCAAAAGCGTCAACGCCGTTAGCGACCTTCTTACCGTCAACCTTAACGACTACGCCCTTGCCGGCGCCCTTGCCTTCAAGGACAACGCCGAAGCTGGCCTTCGCTACATAGTTTGCGTCTTTTGCATTAGACGGGAAGTCGATCTTGACCTCGTCGTTTTTGGCTACGTCCTTCATGGATCCGTCAGATCCAACATAGCCGATAGCCATGGACTTTACGACTTTCTTCTTACCTTCAGTAGGTACAAGAGCACCATATGCAGGTGTGGCAGTGGCGATAACCAGTGCTGAAGAAAGTACGCCTGTCAGTACACGTTTGAATAATTTGTTCTGCATAATTTCCTCCTATGATAATTTTTCTCCCCTGATCTCCTCAGGGTATATCTATATAGAATCCTCCTTGCGGAAGATGTTTTTTTCGGATCCGGTTCTTTTCTCAATCGGGTGGGTCAATCATAAACAGGTTAACCCGCCTCCTGGAAACGCCGAAAATAAGGGAAATGGGAGAGTAGTGATACCGGATTTGATACTTTATTATTTCCGGAAAAAATGAACGGAGCGGGCCTTTTGACTTATGGCTGAAAATTGTATTTCACCCCTTGTGTATGCCTGTCCGGCGTGCTATTCTGAGTGAAAGCAGATTTTCTCAGCGCCCTGCGCATCTTTTATCTACTCTTGTTCAAGAAGAAAACCCCTGCTTACACAACTTAATCAGGCAGGGAGATGCGGATGTTTCTTCCTGTACTATTTCTATTTCAAAGGAGGAAACCAAATGGGACAGAAGGACATTACGGAGAAGAAGCTGGAGGCTTACAATGATGTGTTTTCGGACATTGTGAACAACCTGCTTTTCGGAGGCCGGAATCTTGTCGGAGAGGATGAGCTGGCGGAGGGGCGAGAGCGATCCTTTTATGAAGCAAAGGATAAGACGGTCAGGGAGCAGGAGAGGGACGTCTGTAAGCTCTGGAAACAGGGAAATGCCTCTCTTCGGATCGCTTATTTCGGACTGGAAAACGAAACTGAGCCGGAGGATGATATGCCGTTTCGTGTGATCGGGTACGATGGGGCGGCGTATCGGGATGAAATTCGGTATGTTGTTGATGAGAAGGGAAAACGGCAGAAGATTATTGAACGCTATCCTGTGGTTACGCTGGTTCTATATCTCGGCTACAGAAAGCGCTGGGACAGGGCGAAAAGCATCTACGAAGCGCTCGGGGATCGGCTTGACGAGGAGTTGAAGCCCTATGTTCAGGATTACCGGATTAATCTGTTTGAGATCGCCTGGCTGACAAATGAACAGGTAGGACGATTTAAAAGCGATTTTCGGATTTTGGCGGATTATCTTGTTCAAATGCGGAAGAACGGAGATTATATTCCTTCGGATTTCGCTATTGTACATATTCGGGAAGTACTTCGGATGATGACAGCGGTAACTGGTGACGATCGATTTAGTAAAGAAGCTGATAATATTTCCGTTGACAGGGAGGACAAAACAATGAGTGAAGGAACTACTATGAAATCTTTCTTTTCGAGAGCTTTAGATGAGAGGGAAGCTCAAGGAGAAGCTCGTGGCGAAGTTCGCGGCGCTCAGAAAGCGGCCAGATTACTCAATTACCTTTGGCATAACGGCCGCGGAGCGGATGCGGAAAGGGCAGAAGCGGATCCGGCATACCTTAAGCAGCTAATCAACGAATTTAATGCAAAAGAATAAACTCCGGATTGGTAAGGACAGTTCTTTTTCCGTTGACAGGGAGGACAAAACAATGAGTGAAGGAACTACTATGAAATCTTTCTTTTCGAGAGCTTTAGATGAGAGGGAAGCTCAAGGGGAAGCTCGTGGAGAAGCTCGTGGCGAAGTTCGCGGCGCTCAGAAAGCGGCCAGATTACTCAATTACCTTTGGCATAACGGCCGCGAAGCGGATGCGGAAAGGGCAGAAGCGGATCCGGCATACCTTAAGCAGCTAATCAACGAATTCTATGCAAAAGAATAAACTCCGGGTTCGTAAATTCGGTTCCTCTCGCCTCGCCCCGGGTCTATACAGCCGACATGATATATGCTAAACTGCAAAAAAAGGACCCCCGTTTGCCAACCCGAAAAAACGGGTCGTTCTTTCGAATTAATCTATAAGTTTTTAAAAAAGGAGGTTTCACAGTGAGAAAACGTATTTTATCATCCATTCTGGCGGGCGCGATGGTCTTTTCGATCCCCATGTCCGTGCCTGCGGCTGCCGGCTCTGTTACAAAGTTGGAGCTGGATCCCGCCAAGTACATGCAGGTCGAGCTGTATGACTTTGATTCCATCGATGCGGAGGTTAAGGTAAAGGGCGGCGCTTCGACTGCGGTTACGGCGGTTTCCTCGGATCCCTCGCTGATCCAGATCGATGAGCTTGAAACCGATGAGGATGAACCCGGGCTGACTACGATTTATTTCGATGCTTTTGATAAGCTCGGTACCGCTACGATTACCGTTACGACGGTCGACAAGGGCGAGAACGGAAAGCCCCTTACCGCCACGGTGACCATAGAAGTCGTCGAGGTGCTTCCGGACGAGCCGGAGGACGAGGAGCTGGATTTTGAGGAAGCGGAACTGGATCCCAGAGAAGACGGTGAACACGATGAACTAGACGGCTCGAAGACTACGATCGTGACAAAGGATGGGGACCAGACGAAGACGAATGTAAAGGAAACCGCGGAGGGTACGATCGAAACGGTTACCGTTGTAAAGGCCAATGGCGATTATACGAAGACGGTTACGACGAAGGATTCCTTCGGAAACCTGATCGAAACCAAAACGTATTCTGTCGAAAGCGGCGGCGGCGTTATTATCATGAAATCGGAGGTGGTCCGTAAGGACAATTCCTCCAGCAGCGCGGCAATAACGGTCGATGCGGCGACGGGCGAGATACAGGAGTATACCACCAAAACCGATAACGGCGATGGCGGCTGGGCGTCCAGGGAATACTGGATCAGAAACATGTCCGGAATTACGGCGACAAACGGCCTTGTCCCCAGCACGGCTTCCGACGAACCCATGGCGATTTATAAGGGCGGAGATGCGTCTGACGGCTTGATCAATATCCCCTCCATGATTACCCTGTTCTCCAATGGAGAAACGCTTCCGGTTACCGGAATTTCCGCCGGAGCCATCAAGGGAAGCAAGGTCTTCGTAGGCGAGAATGTGGCCACGATCGAAACGGGCGCGTTTGAAAACTCCGGTACGACCAGCCTTACGTTCCGCGGAACCGTATCCAAGAAAATGTTCGCTAAAAACGCGCTGAAGGGCGCCGGCGGAAAGGGCGGCAAGGACCTGACGATTACGGTCTATGACAAGAAGAGCAAAAAGACCATGAAGAAGGCCGCGAAAAAGGCCGGCGTAAAGAGAGCGAAGATTACTTATCGTTTGAGATAAGCGAAGAAAACCGCGAAAAACATATACCGAGAATTACCGTGAAATTGGGGGCTGTCGCAATGCAACAGCCCTCTTTCTTTTCAAGACCGGTCTCATAAAGGTGAGCACTCCTGCCCCGGCACAGCCAGAGCCCCGGCCTCCCGGGCGGTTCCTACGGATTCCCCGCCACAAACGAATCCAGATGGATCTTTGAGGCCCACCCGAACAGATTACACACAAGCAGCGTATCCGGATCCGAGCTGGACAGGTAAATTCCTTCAAACTGACCGGATCCGACCGCGTCTGCGGGTACCTTGACATAATAATCCTTGGCGTCGGACAGAGTGATCCGCTGGGACTGACCCAGGAAAAGGACCTTCCAGGTCATTGTTTCCGACGTTTCGGTACATTTTACATGGATCAGATCGTTCGGATGACAATGGAGCTCTGTGGTCGGCGTGATGTTCCTGTGGTTTACATCGATCGCCTGGAGCTTCCCGTACAGCTTCAGTGTCAGGAAATCCTCCTTCCACGTAGCCGTCAGCGTCATATCCGAACAGATCGGCGTCGCATTTGTCACCGGCTGACCCAAAGCATCCACCCAGCCCTCGAAGATATACTCGGCCCGGCTTGGCGTCGGCAGCGATATCGTTTGCCCATGGTCCACGGTTATCGGATCAGGCGTTGATGACCCGCCGTTCGCGTTAAAGGTTATGGTATGGGTGCCGGCCAGAAAAACCGTTACCTCTTCCCCCGGAGTCCAGGTCTGACTGCTGTCCACGATGTTAAGCGAGCCCTTTTTATCCTCCGGGATCAAGCCCTCAATCCCGTATTCCTTTTGCGTAAAATCATGCCCCTTTTCGACCTCGACCGCCGTCCGGTAAACCAGCTCCGATTCCCCGTTTGCGCCGATCAGCGCCTGGTAGGAGATGAGAGAGTAGGCGGTACGGAAATTACAAAGACTCTTATTTCCCAGGGCAAGCCCAAGGACGCGGGCTTGCCCGTTTCCCGCCTTCAAAGAGGTAACGGCCCTGCTCCCCGCATGGACAGCGTCAAACGAGGGTTTTACATAGGTACGCCTCGTCTGGTCACCTCCGTCCAGAGTCTCCACCAGACAGGAGCCCACCAGCCCGTTCTCCGGCAAAACCTCCTTAACGCTCCAGTGCTCCTCCTCGGCATGCACTGTAGTACGCGGAATCGGGTCATGAAGAATCAGACCTCCGATCAACGCCGGAAGCATGAAAAGAAATATGCTCTTTTTTCGTTTTTTCAAAATCTGCTCCTTTCTATGATGATAATAATGAGATGGTGTGCGACCGCACAGGAATTACAGAAGCAAAAGATCTTTTGTGGTACAAAGATACACCCGGAGAATGAATTTGTCAATAGACAGAAATACACCCTCCTGACCGTCTGCCGACATAAACAAGTTATCGTTTCATCTTTATTATACAACGAATATCATAAAAATTCTATTCTAATTTAATAAAATCCATGGTATACTTGCATTACCTTCCATCGTCTGCCGACAGGAAAGGAAGGTGACTATGGGTCAGTACAGAGACAATAAGCGGAATACCTGGTTTGCAAAGTTCAGCTATCGGGACCAGTCGGGAAAAAAGAAGCAGAAGATGAAGCGGGGCTTCCTTCGGAAGAAGGATGCGGCAGAATACGAGCGGCAGTTCCGTGAGCGCTTTGAGGGCAGTACCGAGATGTCCTTTTGTGCGCTTGTCCGCCTTTATCTTGAAGACAGAAGGATCAACGTAAAATACTCGACCTATCAGAACAAGCTTTCCCGGATCGAAAGGTGGCTGGTCCCGTTCTTCGGAGAGAGGCTGATCGCGGATATCACACCGGGGGATGTGCGCTGGTTTTATAACCATCTGCGCGAAGAAAAATCCCACAGAGGAAAACCGATGTCCTCGAGCTATCTTTTTACGCTGTCCGCCGATCTGTCCTCCGTGTTCAATTTTGCACAGAGGTTTTATAATCTGCACGAAAACCCCTGTCACAAGGTCGGTTACGCGGGCAAAAATACGAGACGCCTTAATTTCTGGACGAAGGAAGAGTTTGACTGCTTTATTGCCACCTTTTCCCACGACGATATTTATTATGTTGTCTTCATGGTCCTGTATTACACGGGACTTCGGAAGGGCGAGCTCCAGGCGCTTACATCGGAGGACATCGACTTCAAAGCGGGCGTGATCCATGTGACCAAGACCTATAACAGCAGCGGCCCGGAGAGGATAACCGTGCCGAAAACGGAATGCTCGATCCGGGATGTGACCCTGCCGCCCACGCTTCTGAAAGTGCTGCGCCAATTTCTTCGGAACGGCGAGCATGACGAGACAGAGCTGCTTTTTCCCCGCGGAAAATCCACCTTTGCCAGGCAGCTTAAGAAGCATGCGGTCATCGCCGGAGTACCCGTGATCAAGATCCATGAGCTGCGCCACAGCCACGCTTCCTTTCTGATCAACCTGGGCTGCAACGTGCTTCTGATCTCCCAGCGGCTGGGTCATTCGGATATCAAGATGACCCTGAACGTATACGGCCATCTGTTCCCGTCGAAGCAAAAGGAGCTGGCGGACAAGCTCGAGAGCGTATTATTCGCCTGACCCCTTCATTTTCTTTTTTACAGAGCGAACCGAACCTGTTATACTGTTGCTGATCATAGTTTTTCACTCTAAAAGCAGAGGTCCCGATCATTCTTAAAATGCCTCCGAAGGAGAAGTAAAAATAAAGATGGAAAGAACATTTTCAATCGGAAAAAAACTATATCTCTTTGTAATCCTGATCGTAATTGCCGTTGCGTTCGGAACTGCCGGTGTTTCCTATGCCGTCAACGCAGATCAGATTGACCGGTATTATAAGGAGCTGGCCTACGAATCCGCAAAAACGTTTGCCTCCTTTGTGGATCCGGATTTTTTCCGGGAGCTTCGCGTGGTTGCCGAATCCGATGAATATCAGGCGCTGAGGGACCTGGCGGAAGAGGAAGAGAATGAAGACATGATCCGGGAATACCTGGAGGAAAA
>JAFSXN010000096.1 GCA_017444015.1 Lachnospiraceae bacterium
AATATTTATGAAAAAGCCGATTTTAGTGATCCTTGCGGCGGGAATGGGCTCCCGCTACGGAGGGTTAAAGCAGATCGATCCGGTGGACGAATACGGGAACAAGATCATTGATTTTTCAATCTACGATGCGATCCGTGCAGGCTTCGGACGGGTTATTTTCATTATAAAGAAGGAAAACCTGCCGGATTTCAAAGCCTGTATCGGGGATGCCGTGAGCCGCTATGTTCCGGTGGATTATGTATTTCAGGAGCTTACGATGCTGCCTGAGGGCTTTACGGTGCCCGAAGGAAGGGTCAAGCCCTGGGGGACGGCGCATGCGGTGCTTTGCTGTAAGGATGTGATCGACGCTCCCTTTGCCGTGATCAATGCGGATGATTTTTACGGCAGAAAGGCCTACGGAAAGATCTATGATTTTCTGGCGGTGTCGGGGGCTGACGGAGACACGGACGATCCGAAGCAGGCGGCAGCAGGCTCTGAGGGAAAATACAGCTTCGCTATGGTAGGCTATGCTCTTAAGAATACGCTGACGGAGAACGGGTACGTTTCCCGCGGGGTCTGCAGCGTAAACGAAAAGGGAGAGCTTACGGACATCGTTGAGCGGACCCATATCGTAGCGACTGAGAACGGCGCTGCCTACGAAGAGGATTCGGTGTCCGTGGATATCTCCGGGGATACGATCGTATCTATGAACCTCTGGGGCTTTACGGAGGATTATCTTACGGAGGCGGAGCGGTTCTTCAGGGATTTCCTTGAGACGGACCTGCCAAAGGATCCGCTGAAGGCAGAGTTCTATCTTCCTACGGTGGTTGACAGACTTCTCATGCAGGACAAGGCAGAGGTGAAGGTCCTGAAAACGGACGAGAGATGGTTCGGAGTAACCTATAAGGAGGATAAGCCCTTTGTCGTTGAGTCGATCCGGAAGCTGAGAGAGGCGGGAGTCTATCCGGACGAGCTCTGGACCGGGGAAGAGAAGCCTGTCTGAATAAATGCGGAATACGGGATACGGAATGCGGAAGACGGAAAACGGTAAGGACGGAAAAGCTTTGACAAGCAGGGTATTTGTTAAAAGAACAATATATATAACAGTTGCTGTTTTATTATTTTTCATAGCGCTTGTTTTGATAGTGGATCCCTTTGTCCGCTACCATAAGCCGTTTTTCGGTCTGGCAGCGGTGGAAACGGAGGAGCGTTCCTCGGTGATCGGCCTGGCACGGAATATGGACTATGATACGGCTCTTGTGGGATCCTCCATGTCGGAAAACTTTGTGGATGCCTGGTTTGAGGACGGCGTCTTCGGGACAGAATGCGTAAAAATGCCGCTGCAGGGAGCGTATATGAACGACTACCTGCCGTTACTTGACGAGCTGATGAAGCATAAGGAGCTGAAAAATCTCGTCTTCAGCCTGGATAACTACCTGATCGACAAGATCGATGATGAGAATTCCATCAGTATTCCGGAGTATTTCGTAAAAAAGCCCGGGATCACGGATATTTACTATCTTCTGAACAAATCGACGCTGCTTTTGTATCTGCCGGAATTTCTGATCGGGAATGTCAGAAATGGCTATACGGATGATAACGCCTATGTCTGGGCGGACCGCTATGTCTACGATAAGTATGTAGCCAGGGCCGATTACCTGTCGACGAGAAAGCTGTATCAGGAGGAGGAGAAACCCTACGACCGGCTGTTTGAAAAGACGGATATGCTGATCGAAACGCTTGTGAAATATATCGAAGAGCGTCCGGATGTGACCTTTTATTTCTATGCGCCGCCCTACAGTATCCTTTTCTGGGATGTCTGTGTGCTGGATGGCAGTCTGACGGCGGAGATCTGCGCTCTTTCCAGACTTTACGAGGCGCTGACGGCTTACGATAACGTGCGGTTGTTTTACTTCCAGAATGATTACGAGCTGATCACGAACCTGGATCGCTACCGGGACTATTCCCATTACGACCAGGATGTGAATTATATGATGTATGAATGCATGCGGGACGGGAAGAAGGAGATCACGGCGGATACGTATTATGATACCCTTCTGGATATGTACTATTTCGCCCTGAATTATGATTACGAGCAGTGCTTCCATTAGCCTGCTTCCAGCGAAAGCTTTAAGATAAGCCTTTGTACCTCAGAAATTCGTATAGATAAAGGTTGAGATATCGGACAGGGATATGATCGACCAGATCAAAAGGACGACGGTTGCGGCAAGCAGCCGTTTTGTCGGTTTGAAATCCGAAACCCGCTCTGCGGGATTTTTCATTTTTACGGAAGCAAAGACCGCAAACGCGATGAGAAGAAGGATGAAGATTATTCCCGTAAGCTTCGGCACGTCCGGATCGTTTAAGGATAAGAGCCACTGAATGAGCTGGAATTCCGTCGGACAGACCTTTGCGACAAAGACTGCGTTCTGGTCGAGGGTATTGAACCGGAAGGAAAAGAGCGTCAGTATCACGCCGACAGCTTCCGTTACCGTATTC
>JAFSXN010000097.1 GCA_017444015.1 Lachnospiraceae bacterium
TAGTAGGAATATAAAATATCCAACAGAGCGGTTCCTGCGGATTGCTGCGCAATCCTTGGTTGCGCACCCGAAGGGGCCGCGCAGGATTTACCTGTAAATCCTGCATGAAAGAATCGCGAAGCGATTCTACCTAAAGGGGCGTGCTTCGACGGGAGCACGCCCCACTTCTAACTTGTCCCGCAGGGTTCCTCCGGGGATTTATGGCTTGCGGGAAGGTTAAGCAACATTGGACCGGGACGGAAGTACGCCAGTTTTTAACTTGTCCGGGGTGCCTGGCTTAAGGAAAGAACGAAGATGGAAAGATCGGATAACGCGACAAATAATAAATCGGAGAGCCGCGCAAATACAAAAGCTGAAATATACGATCGTTATTCGAAGCGCAGAGATGAGCTTGGCTATAAGAATGCCCAGGTAGCCAGGCTTGCGGGGATCGGGCAATACGATCTTACGAAGTGGAAGAAAGGGGAATATATGCCGGGAGCGAAGAAGCTCCTTGCGATCTGCGAGGTCCTTGGGATCGATCTGAAGTGGCTGTTAACCGGGGAGGGAGAGGAAGTAATGGATGAGGATGAGACTGCTGTTCAGGAAAACAGCCTTCTAAACGATTCAGGCAGCATTCAACAGAAGAGAATCGCAGGATCTGATGATGAGGAAATGAAGAAAATAGGAAATACAGAGAAAGCAGAAGATCACTTCTATCGGGAAACGATCGAAGCTCTGAAGCGGCTGTCTCCCGTAAAGCGAAATCTGATCATCGCCCTGATCGCTGCCTGCGCGGAGGAGACTCCGTAGGTGGGGGAAAACGGAGAAGCGCAAAGAAAACAAAGACGGAGATTTCAATGAGACACCAGATTGCAAAGGGGTCTCATTTCTTATATAATGAAACCACCGGATCAGGGGGAGAATATTGACAATGGGTTATGAAGAAGATAACGCGATAAGAATCGAAAGAGATGATTTCGTGAAACATACGGTACGGGACAGTGTATTTGGGGATCTGTTCCGTAATAAGAAGTATTTGCGGCAGCTCTATCAGGCACTTCATCCGGAGGACAATACCGTGACGGAGGATGATTTTACCGATGTCACGATCCGGAATGTATTCGTCAATGAGTTATATAATGACCTGGGCTGTATGGTCCGCGGGAAGCTGATTATTCTCTGCGAGTGTCAGTCCCGGTGGACGCTTAACATAATAATCAGGGCTCTGCTTTACATGGCGAGATCTTACCAGCTTTATTTTCAGGAGCAGGGAACGGATCTGTATGGAACGAGGAAAGTCTTTTTACCGAAGCCGGAGCTGTATGTAATCTATATTGGAGATGAACAAAACAGACCGACGGAAATATCCCTCGCAGAGGAGTTTTTTGATGGAGCGGAAGCGGCAATCGACGTAAAGGTGAAAGTGGTATGCGAAAGCGACGGTACGGACATTATTAATCAGTATATTGTTTTTTCAAAGGTCTACGGAGAGCAGCAAAAGAAGTATGGACGTACGAGAAAGGCAATCCTTGAGGCAATAAAGATCTGCAAGGACAGGAACATTCTGAAAGAGTACCTGGAATCACGGGAAAAGGAGGTAGTGGATATCATGCTGGCGTTGTTTGATGAACAGGAAGTTTACGAAACGCATTTTAAGAGTTTGGAAAGGGAATTTGAGGAAAAAGGTTGGAAAAAAGGCCTAAAAGAAGGCCACGCAGAAGGCGTGAAAGAAGGTCGGGAAGAAGGCCGGGAAGAAGGCTGGGAAGAAGGCCGGGCAGAAGGCGTGAAAGAAGGCCGGAAAGAGGGTCTAAAAGAGGGCCGGAAAGAGGGCCAGATTGAAAATACAATAGATATTTATAAGGAAATTGGACAAAGTAAAGAAAGCACCATAGAAAGGCTGATGCGAAAATTTGGATTGTCGCCGGACGAAGCGCAGAGAAAAGTCAATATGTTGTGGTAGATGAACGATGTATGAGAAAGCCCATTCTTGAGGCAATTAGTGGAGCTTTTCAACAAACAGTGTAACGGAAGGAGGAAAAATGAAACGGATATTCAAAAATACGAATCGGTTTCTGGCTGCGTTTTTAGCGGCAGCAATGGTTTTGACTATTCCGGTGGCAGCCTCTCCAGTCCAGGTCTATGCGGCTGAAATGAGCGACATAACAGAAGCGACTGTCGGGGAAGAGCAGGGATCTGATACGGGCATCGAGATGCAGACTGAACCGGAAACAAAAACAGAACCGGGTATCCTGGAAGAGCAGGGACTTGACGCGGAAACGGCAACAGAAGCGGAAACGGAAATAGATACAGACGCGGAGACGGAAACAGGAGCGGATGCCTCGGAAGAATCGGGATCCGATACGGGAGGAGAAACGCTGATCGAAGCCGGGGCAGATACAGAGAGCGGCCGGCAGACGCAGGAAGATGAAGCGGCGGTTATTGAGGAGGATGCGGAAGAGCCCGATCCTAACGGGTATGTATATGTTGAGGAGACGGAGTACCATTTTACTTTTCTTATTATAAACGGCGGGGAGATAAAGAAGATTGAACAGCCTAATAATCTTTCGTCCGCCGGAAATATGTATTCCGCGGTCGATCCTCTTGCAATAAACCAGATCATGGCTCTTGCCGGGGATAATGATATTTTGTACTGGCAGTTAGGCGTTAACGGCCATAGCGCTGCAAGGCTGACGGATGACTTTAAGGATGTCGATACCAGCGCGTATTATCCGTTCCAGCCGAGGATGGATTATACGCTTACCGCGGTCATGAAAAGGAGTTCAGCCAATAATATTTTCGTGGAGGCGGTGCCGTCTGTGTACTATGACGGCAGGGCGCATGTATCCGAAGCAGAGGAATTGAGCGAGAAAGCGCTTAATAAGAACATCGGGGATCTTAAGCTCAGGGTCGTTTATCTGCCGGACGGAGCTGCCTATGAGGATGCGGTCGACCTGCGCTGCGGCAGGGATTACAAGCTAGCCTACAGGAATAACGTCAATGCGTCGATGAAGATGACGGATGAAGGTACTTATCAAAAGTTAGAGCTTCCTGATAAGAAACGTCCCTGCGTACAGGTTACGGGACTTAATGATTACTTGGGTTTCGCAGCGGAGGTATACTTCGATATCCTTCCGTACAATTTCGGGGAATACAGCCAATATAACTATGACGGCAAATATAATGCGCAGCTTCAGGGAGTAGATACGAGCTACACGTTAAAGAACGGTAAACTACCAAAAGCAATCACTCCCAAGGTCACCTTAAAGAACTACTATACAGGAAAAACGTCCACCCTTAAAAAAGATACGGATTACGAGGTTCGCCTGTACAGATATGATGAAAGCAGCAAATGGATCCAAAGGGAAGACGTAACGGAGACCGGAAGATGGCTGTGTATTGTAAGAGGAAAGGGAAACTACTGCGGGACTCTTTTCGGACAGAGCGAATTTCAGAAGAATGCCGTCTTTAATGATGGGACGCAGGCAGGGGCGCTTAATCCGGCAGTATGTAATTACACGGGAGCAGAGGTTCCAGCCGGGCAGTTCAGGGTCGAGGAAGGTCAGAAGGATCTGTCCAGGGCAAAGGTCACTGTTCGCTATAAGAACGTTCCGTATTTACATGGCAGATATTATACAGGTACGGAGCTTGGTATCACGGTTAAGCTTGGTAACTATGAACTGGAAGAGGGAAACGACTACAAGATAGTCTATGACGGAGAGGACTACCTGCGGCTTACCGGGAAAAATCTTTCGAACAAGGTATTTTCTACTACTGTGGACAGTGCCTTGTTTGATGATGAGATATGGATGGCCAACAAGTATAAGATTCGAATAGAGGCTATCGCGGGAAATCCCAACGGTTACTATGGCTCACAGGACAGCGCAAGTACCGTCACGATAAAGGGTGTAACGATCAAGCCTTCATGGTTTAAGCTGAGTACGGCATCAAAAAAATATGATGGAACCTACGGCAGCGGCGGCGACTTTACGTACGATCCGAGGATGGAAACAGTAATAATGACGGATACTGTGGATAGCTACCTTTCGGGTTACTACAGTGATTCCTCGGGTTACAGGACCTATAATTATCTTGACGGAGTAAAAAACGTATTTGATACTTCATACTATTCGACCGGTTACTATGATTACGGGGTGCTGGTATTTTCGGATCATGCCAAGCTGCCGGGTACTTACAAACGAACCGTAGTCCCCTTTGGACCGGGGGTCGATCACAGCTATGAGGCGGACGTGAATTTTAAGATCCAGCCGCTTGCTATGAAGGATGCGGTAAAGAGCGGTATTATCAAAGCGTCGGTCAGCGGCTCTTCCGATTATAATGCCGGGGGCGCGCTTCCGGGAACCGTAAAGATTAGTTTTAACGGCCGTGACAACAATTTGACGATGCACTATAATAATGAAATTTTTACGATATATGATCAGGACTGGGATTCCATGCAGGTAAAGCTGTCAGCGACTCAGAATAACGCGCTTGGAACAGCGTATCTGACGGTAACCGCAGCAGACAGCAGAACGCTGACCGGATCTGCCGCCAAAGTAACGCGCTATTCTATTTACAAGAAGGCGGTAAGCGCTCCGACTATCAGGGTTCTTACCGACAGTGACTACGAGGTGGTGTACGGCAGAAAAACAGGGACTGTGCCTGTTACAATGTCCGAGCCTGTCGGGACTCTCTATGCCGTCATGCAGCCGGTGATCGCCGATAAGAATGGAAAATTTCCCGCAAAGAGCAAGATTGATCTGTATCAGTCCTATTACGCGGATAAAGAGGGCTATGAAGGGAAAAGAGCGGCGCTGAAGAAGCTGGCGGCAAGCCAATACACTCTGACGGGGACAGAGGTTGTGCCGCAAAGCTTTGAGGTGACCGTTACGAACGGGAAGACCGGGGCAGAAAAGACAGGACTGGACTTTACAACAGTTACCACGCTCAGCCAATACTATGACGTGTATGGCGAGAATGCCGCGATCACAAGCGTGACGGTCATGTATGGCGGAAACAGCTATACGCTTCCCGCAGATAGTAAGAAGCTGATGACGTATTACACGGGAGACCAGGTAAAGTTCGATTCCGTAACCGAGGTCAGGATCAAATCCAAAACGGATGGGGAAGTGAGCATTCCGGTTTCGGACTGTACTATTGTCTACGGGGATAATGTTATGTCCGGCAACAATAAAGGCACTATGACCGTTACGCTGAAAAAGGGTACCGGAGTCTTTAAATATGGAGCGACAAAGACCTTTAGCTTTAACATATTCGCTAAGGAAAAGGTTATTATGTAAGACGACTTGCCGGAAAAGTTTTTGTGGTTTTTCGTAACTGCCCAGGGTAACTGGGCAGTTACGCGGTTTTTCAATATCTAGTGGCATAACCCCGCGCAGGACATATTGTACTAAATTTAGTGCAATAATTGAAAAAAAGTTCTTGCGTGGGGTTTTTTGTTACGGTATACTGCTAATTGCTGTGACATAAGAGCGATGAAGCGTGAGGTTGCTGAGCGCGGATTTATCCGGTAAGTCTCAGGTTTTTCCGTGGAGCAAATGTCAAGTTATCAGAAACTGGCGACTTGTTACTGTGGTAGAGTTTTGGTTTCCGAGGGATCAGGAAACACCCGGACGGGTGGAAAGGTCTTCGGAAAGGAAACAACACGCAGTCGCGCCTGTGATTTATGCGCACGGATTTTGTGAGGAGGATGCCGTTTTCAACGGCCAAAATCCGGCGCAGCAAGCGAACTAAAACGCAAGCGTTTTGTTCGCTTTCTATCAAAATAAGGAGGCGACTTTTTTTATGGCAAATCAGATTATGAGAATCACACTCAAGGCGTACGACCACACTCTGGTAGACGCGTCGGCAAAGAAAATCATCGAGACCGTTAAGAAGAACGGTTCCGAGGTCAGCGGTCCGGTGCCTCTTCCGACAAAGAGAGAGGTAGTTACGATCCTTCGCGCTGTTCACAAGTATAAGGATTCGAGAGAACAGTTCGAGCAGAGAACCCATAAGAGATTGATCGACATTATCCAGCCGACGCAGAAGACGGTGGATTCGCTGTCAAGGCTTGAGATGCCCGCCGGCGTATATGTCGATATCAAAATGAAAAATAAATAAACTAGTATGGACGGTTATTCGTTATGTGACGTTTTGTCCGGCTTCGCCGGACGCAAAAAAGTTCTAAAAAACAGAACTTTTTTGTCGCGGCAATTTGGAGTGAATATTGCCGATAACGTAACAAAAGACCAAATTGCCGCCCCTCTGTAGAAAGGAAGAAGAGAAAATGAAGAAAGCTATTTTAGCTACGAAGATCGGTATGACACAGATCTTTTCGGAAGACGGCGTTCCGATCCCGGTAACGGTGCTTCAGGCCGGTCCCTGTGTTGTAACCCAGATCAAAACGGAAGAAAACGACGGTTATAATTCGGTTCAGGTCGGTTTCGTTGAGAAGAAGGACCGGATCATCAACAAGGACAGGTCCGGAAAGAGAGAGATCGTTCACCGGCACGGGACCAGCAAGGCTTTGAAGGGGCACTTCGACAAGGCGGGCGTTTCCTCGAGAAGATTCTTAAAGGAATTCAAGTTCGAGAACGCTTCCGAATATCAGGTAGCTCAGGAAATAAAGGCTGATATCTTTGAAAAGGGAGACAAGATCGACGCAACGGCTATTTCCAAGGGTAAAGGATATCAGGGTACGATCAAGAGATACGGACAGCACAGAGGACCTATGACCCACGGTTCCAAGTTCCATCGTCATCAGGGAAGTAACGGTGCCTGCTCCTCGCCCAGCCGTGTATACAAGGGAAAGGGTATGCCCGGACATATGGGTTCCAAAAAGATCACGATCCAGAATCTTGAGGTCGTCAGAGTTGACGCTGACAACAACCTGCTTCTTATTAAAGGGGCGGTTCCGGGACCCAGGAAGGCGTTAGTGACGATCAAAGAAACGGTCAAGACGCTCGCGTAACCGGGTAGATAAGGAGGAAATTAACGATGGCAAACGTAGCTGTTTATAATATGGATGGCAAAGAGGTTGATACGATCGAATTAAACGATGCCGTGTTCGGTGTTAAGATCAACGAGCATCTGGTTCATCAGGCGGTCGTGCTTCATCTTGCGAAAAAGCGTCAGGGGACGCAGAAGGCAAAAACCAGAGGAGAGGTTTCCGGAGGCGGAAGAAAGCCCTGGAGACAGAAGGGAACGGGCCACGCCAGACAGGGTTCCATTCGCGCTCCTCAGTGGACGGGCGGCGGAATGGTCTTCGCTCCGGTTCCGAGAGATTATTCCTTTAAGATGAACAAGAAGGAAAAGAGGCTTGCGTTAAAGTCGGCTCTGACTTCGAGGGTTCAGGAAGAGAAGTTCATTGTTCTTGATGAGCTGAAGCTCGACGAGATCAAGACGAAGAAAATGGTTCAGGTTCTGAACAATTTAAACGTGAGCAAGGCACTTGTAGTAATCAGCGAGAATGACGAGAATATCGTTCTTTCCGCAAGAAATATTCCGGATGTTATTACTCTGACATCCGACAGCATCAATACCTACGATATCTTAAAGTACAATACGGTTATCGCTACGAAGGATGCTGTGGCAAAGATTGAGGAGGTGTACGCGTAATGGCAAACGTTCAGTATTATGATGTGATCCTTAGGCCGGTCATTACTGAGAAGAGTATGGCGGATATGGGCGACAAGAAGTATACCTTCCTTGTACATCCCGACGCGAACAAGACCATGATTAAGGAAGCGGTCGAGAAGATGTTCGAAGGGACGAAGGTTGAGAAGGTCAATACGATGAACCTCGACGGAAAGAGCAGAAGGAGAGGCAGGATCGTAGGTAAGACCGCAAAGAGAAAGAAAGCGATCGTTCAGCTTACGGCTGACAGCAAAGAGATCGAGATCTTCAGTGGACTTTGATCTAGACGATTTCGAAATTGTTCGTCAGCCGCTCGCAGACTTGCGAGTGGCGTGCCGAAAGAGTGACGAGGCCAAGCAGCAGGAGCACTTCAAATGCGGTAGCTGCTCCTGCTGCCGTATCTGCCCAGGTTAACTGGGCAGATACAGGACTCGCGGATTATAGGCGAGTTCAACCTGAGGGCTGCGGAAATATAAGAATCGCGAAGAGGCAGCCTGAGATCGCCTGAGAAAAAAGTAAAAGGAGAAAAATCATGGGAATCAAAAAATATAATCCCTATACGCCTTCCAGAAGGCAGATGACAGGATCCGATTTTTCGGAGATCACAAAGCATGAGCCCGAGAAGTCGCTGATCGTATCGAAGAAGAAGCATTCCGGACGGAATAACCAGGGTAAGATCACCGTCAGACACAGAGGCGGCGGAAACAGAAAGAAATACAGACTGATCGATTTCAAGAGAAAGAAGGACGGGATCCCCGCAACAGTGCTTGGGATCGAGTATGATCCGAACCGTACGGCGAACATCGCCCTGATCTGCTACGCAGACGGTGAAAAGGCATATATCCTCGCTCCTGAGGGACTGACAGACGGTATGAAGGTTATGAACGGACCTGAAGCCGAAGTCAGGATCGGAAACTGCCTGCCGCTTTCGGAGATTCCTGTCGGTACTTTGATACATAACATTGAACTCCATCCCGGAAAGGGCGGACAGCTCGTAAGAAGCGCCGGAAACTCCGCGCAGCTTATGGCTAAGGAAGGCAAGTACGCTACCTTAAGGCTTCCCTCCGGTGAGATGAGAATGGTTCCGATTAATGCGAGAGCATCCATCGGAGTTATCGGAAACGGCGACCATAACCTGATCAACATCGGTAAGGCAGGAAGAAAGCGCCATATGGGTATCCGTCCTACGGTCAGAGGTTCGGTTATGAACCCGAACGATCATCCGCACGGCGGCGGCGAGGGCCGTTCCCCGATCGGACGTCCCGGACCTTCTACCCCTTGGGGTACGCCGGCTCTGGGTCTTAAGACCAGAAAGAAGAACAAGCAGTCGAACAAGCTGATCGTCAGACGTCGTGACGGCAGTGTGATCAAGTAAGGAGGACAGAGAGAAAATGGCTAGATCATTAAAAAAGGGACCGTTTGCCGATAAGAGCTTATTGAAGAAGGTAGACGCTATGAACGCTGCGAACGATAAGCAGCCCATCAAAACCTGGTCGCGTCGTTCCACGATCTTTCCGTCATTCGTAGGTCACACGTTCAATGTTCATGACGGAAGAAGACACGTTCCCGTGTACGTAACGGAGGATATGGTTGGACATAAGCTCGGAGAGTTCGTTGCCACCAGAACCTACAGAGGACACGGAAAAGACGAGAAGAAGTCGAAGGTTAAGTAAGGAGGAAGACGATGGCTAAAGGACATAGATCTCAAATTAAGAGAGAAAGAAATAACGCAAACAGAGAACAAAGACCGTCGGCAAAGCTCTCCTTTGCCAGAGTATCCGTTTCGAAGGCATGCTTCGTACTTGACGCGATCAGAGGTAAGGACGTAACGACCGCCCTGGGGATCTTAAACTATAATCCCAGATATGCTTCAAGCATCATCAAGAAGCTTTTGGAATCGGCGATTGCCAATGCCGAGAACAATAACGGCATGAACGCGGGGAACCTTTATGTTGCGGAGTGCTACGCGAACAAAGGACCCACAATGAAGCGAATCAGACCGAGAGCACAGGGCAGGGCTTATCGGATCGAGAAGAGAATGAGCCACATTACGATCGTGCTTGACGAAAGGTAAGGAGGGAAAAGATGGGACAGAAAGTTAATCCTCACGGCTTAAGAGTCGGTGTAATAAAGGATTGGGATTCCAGATGGTATGCGGAGAAAGAGTTTGCTGATTATCTGGTCGAGGATTACAAGATCAGGGAATTCTTAAAGAAGAGACTGGAGAATGCCGGAATCAGCAAGATCGAGATCGAGAGAGCTTCTGACAGAGTAAAGGTGATCATCTTTACGGCAAAGCCCGGACTTATTATCGGTAAGGGCGGTCAGGAGATCGAGAATACAAAGAAGAAGCTTCAGAAATATACGGATAAGAAGCTGATCGTAGATATCAAGGAAATCAAGAGACCGGACAGAGACGCTCAGCTGGTAGCGGAGAACATCGCGCAGCAGCTTGAGAACCGTGTAACCTTCCGTAAGGCTATGAAGTCCGCGATGTCGAGATCTATGAAGAGCGGAGCGCTCGGGATCAAGACGACGGTTTCCGGAAGACTTGGGGGAGCGGATATCGCCAGAGGCGAGACCTACTCCGAGGGAACGATCCCTCTTCAGACGATGAGAGCCGATATCGACTACGGCTTTGCTGAAGCCGATACAACCTACGGAAAGCTCGGCGTCAAGGTATGGATATACAAGGGCGAGATACTTCCGACGAAGAATAAGGAAGAGAGCCGCAAGGAAGGGAGCGTGAACTAAATGTTAATGCCGAAAAGAGTGAAGCGTCGTAAACAGTTCCGTGGCTCGATGGCCGGCAAGGCTACGAGAGGAAACGTCCTGGCATACGGCGATTATGGAATTATAGCGACAGAGCCCGCCTGGATCAAGTCGAACCAGATTGAGGCGGCCCGTGTAGCGATGACCCGTTACATCAAGCGTGGTGGTAAGGTCTGGATCAAGATCTTCCCCGACAAGCCGGTTACGACCAAGCCTCTCGGAACCCGTATGGGATCCGGTAAAGGCGCGGTGGAATACTGGGTAGCAGTAGTAAAGCCCGGCCGTGTAATGTTCGAGATCGGCGGAGTACCTGAGGAGGCGGCCAGAGAAGCGCTGCGTCTTGCTACTCACAAGCTCCCGGTAAAATGTAAGATTGTCTCTAAGGCAGACTTGGAAGGCGGTGTATCATAATGAAGAGTAAGAGTTACGTTGAAGAACTAAAGGGAAAATCAGCGGCCGAGTTGAATGAAGATCTGGTAGCGGCCAAGAAAGAGCTTTTCAATTTGAGATTCCAGAATGCGACCAATCAGCTTGACAATACCAGCAGGATCAA
>JAFSXN010000098.1 GCA_017444015.1 Lachnospiraceae bacterium
GTAAATTAATACCAATTTGACACAAGCTCTTGCAAAACGTGTACTGATTTGGTAGTGATTATCTCAACCGAAATATTTAGATGTTTTAGCATCGAAAGGAGAGAATATGGTAAAAAAGCTTACGGCGTGGTGTCTGCTCTGGGCTCTGCTTCTTACTTCGATTCCGTCGAACTGTATAACGGTTCTGGCGGCGGAGAACGAGAGCCAGGCGGAAGCCGCAAAACTGGAAAAGAATATGCTTTCGGCAATCACCGAGAGCCTGGAAAAAGAAAGCCCTGAGATAGCAGAGCGCTATCCGGGCGGGCTGTTTACGTTCGCGACGCTGATCGGGGAGATGGAGGAGGACAGCAACAATCCTCTCATCGTTTATCTCGTTCGGCACGGCGGAACAGAGGGAGAAAAAACGGTCCGGTTTAAGCTGACGGATTATTCCGCGGAATACGGCAAGGACTATACCGTCAAATTAAAGGACTCCTATTTCGCAAAGCCTCTGGAAAAGAACGAGGCTTCCGAACCGATCCTCTACGCTTTTTCGGACGAGGAGGCGAGTTCTGAACCGCTCAGTATGGAGACGCTTAAAGAAGCCTATGACGAGGATACGATCGAGGAGATCAAGGCCCTTCTTATGGAGGATACGGAGGGGAAGACGGCAGAGGATGTAGTAAAGAGCGCTGCGGTTTCGCCTCTTTCCCAGCTCAACGAGGATGTGAGCCAGTACGGAGCGACTCCCGCTGTCCGGGTAGAGACCGCGTCCTTAACGCCTGCGCAGGAGGCGGAGATCGATCGAAACGAAAAGCTGATCGATCTTTTGCTGCCAGGCACCGAGGGTACGGTCACTTTCCGCGATGGCGAGCAGGTAAAGGAGCTCTACGTTTACGCGGTAGATAACAATGTTTCCGACGGAGACCGCGTCTTTCAGATCTCTCTGCCGGGGGAGCAGAAGGACGGAGTTTCTACCGAGAGTGACATCAACTCGGCGGCGATGACGATCCATGATGATGAGCCGGATGAGACTGCTGTAGTTTCTTTGGCGGCGGAAGCCGTTACCGCGGATCCGGACGGAAAATTTGAGATCCCGCTCACCAGAGAGCATGGTCTTTACAAGGTTTCCATGGCAGCCTATGAAATAAAGGATGAGACGGGAAAGGTACTTGCGGAGGGCAAGACGGCTTTCATGCCGGGAATGGATACCCGTACCGTCCGAGTAGAGCTTACGGGGAAGGAGGCGTTTGAGGGAGAGCAGCTGACCTTTTCTTTAAAGGAGATGCAGGGCGCCGAGCTTTCCGGACCAGACCGGGTGACGGTCGGACTATCTGACTATCTTTCGGCCCATCCCGGGGTCAGTGATATCCCAGAGGAGGATACCGAAACGCCGGAGGCTCTCGGAACAGCAAATTCCGTAGGAAAAACCTATTCCACAAAAGATAACATGTACGGCTATATCGGAAGCGCCTACGAGGATTTTTTCGATATCGCCATGGATATGGGCAATGTCACAAGGCATTATGACAACGGCAAAGACGGGGATTATAAGGACGCTAAGATCGACGACGACGGCTCCCTGCATTTTGGAATCGGCGATCGGAACTGTGGGGCGAACGGCGCGACGGGCGGCGTTCTGTTTCAGAAGATCTATCCGATCATGCTGGAATCCCTGGAGATGAACTGGGATCGGGACGACCATATGGGCGGGAGCCGGGCGAACCGTACCTATATCGCGCTGTCTGACAGGGATGTGAACGAATATGATAAATGTGAGCAGTGGGTCTATGAGGCATACGGAGAGGGCAATGATACGGCAGGCCGGGTCTGGTTCACAGACGGACATATCGAGCATATTGACGCGCCGGATGCTTATAAAAACTCCTATATGGATTTCGGGACCTACTACCGGGACGGAGGGAGCCAGGTAAGCTTCCCCCTGACTGTCGGTGTTCGAAAGACCAGCGGCGCTGTCAACGGGATGGAGCTTAGGATCAAGAACATCCGCCTGAACTTCAGGAAATACCAGATCACCATTGATGACGCCCAAAAGCTTTCGGGACATAACGACTCACCCGGCTCTCTTCGATTCAAGGACGGAACGAACCGGGCGACCTTCCCTGCCTACGCGACCGTTCCCATGCAGGAGAGCGGAAAGCCGGATACGGGCTATTCCTACTTAAAGGGACTTCAGGTCAGCAAGGACGGACAAAATGGCTGGAAGGACGTGGATGCCTCCCTCTTCAGTACGAGCGGATGGACATTACAGCTTACTCCTGACTTTTTTGAGAAATATTACGGACAGGTGGATTATAAAAACGCAAGCATCCATATCCGTCCCGTCTACGGACAGGTTACCGTACCCGTCAAGCTGGCGGGCGGCATCCACGGCGGTATGACCGTTACCTATCAGGACGCTGCAGTAGACGGCAATCCGACGAAAACCATAAATATCGCAAGGGGAGAAAGCGAGACGATCCGCTGTATGGTAGGAAGTACGCTGAACGCGGACCAATATGATGTTGAAACCTCCGCAAACGAAGCCTATGTCTTAACGAGCTTTGAACTGACTCCGGATCAGGGTGGTGAGGAGAGTCCATACTACATGGTCTATCCCTATGAGGAAAAGCAGGTCGTCATGGGGATCGAAAACTGTGATTATACCATGACACCGGTCTATACACATAACGGAACGGAGGTAAAGATCGAGATCAACGGCAGCGTGCCGGCGGGCTGCGGCCTGAAGCAAAAGACGACAGACGCGCAGGGAAATACCGTCAATAAGACGCTGTATACCTACAGCAACGATCATCTCCGCGCGGGGCAGATCCTAGAGTTAGACGCGGTCGTTGCGGAAGGGTATCGGGCGAAATGGACGATCCTTTCTAAAGGTCATAAGGATTATGACGTGACCTGTTACGGTGATACCTTCTATTATGATGTTGAGACGGTGTTCGGGGTGATCGAGCTTTCCTTTGAGAAGGCGGACAATGCTTATACCCGTGTATCCGGCAAGGTCCAGATGCCCGCAGGGTCAATCCTTAATCCTCCGATTGCGGGAGATGAGAGCGGAATGCTCCTCGGGGATCCTGTTCCGGTAGAGAACGCGTCCGTTCAGGCCGGCAGATTTACCGGGGTGACCGGAACGGACGGCCGATTCCTTCTCTATACCCATACGGAGGCCGATGACAGCGGAAATCAGACGGAATATTTCAAGATGGGCGCCGGTACGGAAAAACGCGCTGTCAAGATCAATCGAAACGGGATCGAGCAGGTCTTTTATCTTGACTTTAAACGGGCCGGAACATCCGGCCAAGGAACGTCCTCTGATAATCCGGATACGGCGGAGGCAGAGAATATGACCGTCGGCTTTTACGGAAAGGGCCCCAGGCCGAAGGATTTTTATACCCTCGTGGGAAACGAGGACAGTCAGGATGATCCCGGGACAAGTGTTCAAACTGCTACGGTAGAGCTTCGCAACTATACGATCGGCTTCCATGCGACGCTCGCTTCAGTCCTGGATGAAAAAGGAAACGATCTGGTGGATCACGTTACCTTTACGATCGTTCATAAGGACGGGATCCCAGGCAGAAGCTTTGAGGTAGAGCGTAAAACCCACGGTCAGACGGAATATGAACTGGTTCGGTATACCACGACAAATTCCGAGGGAAAGACCACGGCCATGAACTTAAACGGCCTGATTGATTTTGAGGACGGAGACGAGATCTATGTGGAGGCCTTTGGCCGTATAACGGATAAGGACGGCAATGCCGCGGACTACGGCTACGGCATGTACAGGAGCGGTGTCAGCTTTATTGAAATACCGGGTGAGGGGATCGAGCTTTCAATCCCGCAGATCACGTCAGCCGGAGGTGATTCGGAGGAGTCGTTAGACGCTCTGCCGATCATCAATCAGATGATCCCTGCCCTGAATTTCGGAAAGTTCAACGCAAGCTTTACTTACGATGAAGCGTCGGACAGCATGTTAGTCAATGTCGGCTTTAACGTCTATGAGTTAAAGGGCGTGCTGTTTGATGAGGATAAGCATAAACTGGAAAACAAGATCTCGGATTTAGAACAAAACCTGGAGTACGATGAAAAAAAGCTGAATACTGATAAGGAAACTCTGGCAATACTGCAGGAGAAGATTGACAGGAATGAAAAGCTTAATGAAAGACAAATGAAGTTATATTCGGAACTTCAGGCCGATGTGCAACTTGAGGAACTTAATGTACAGAACGAACAGAACGAACTCAATGCTCTGAAAAATGAATACAATACGAAGTTCAACCAGGACAACCAGTCGGCTAAGAATAAGATGGAACCGGTGCCGAAAAATGATACGGATCTGGCAAATGCCAATACAGATGTGACAGCGGATGAGATCGCGGATCCGGTCAATGTCGCGGAGCATGCGCTGGAGGACAGTGAGCCTGAGAAGCAGCGGACGAATCCCTTCTCCAAGGCAGCCAAGGAAAAGGTACAGGCCCTCAAGAACCAGGCAAAGGCGCTTGGCCTTGACCAGCCGAGGAACGCGGGAGTAGAAAACCACGGCTCCCTGAGCTTTCGGATGGGCGTGGATATAGGCCTCTCCATGCGGTTTGTCGGCAAGGAGGTCTCATCGGGGAAAAGCGAATACTGTTTCGACTACGCTCTGATCTACGCCTCTGTCAGCGGGATGATCCAGTATGTGCATTACTTTGTCTTCCCGCAATGTCCGATCCCGCTGTATCTCGGCGTGACCGCAAACGCCAGCATCGGTGTCTATAACGGTCTGACGACGGTTGAGAGCGCGGCGATCCCTTATGATAAGATGAAGCCGGGTGAGTACGATGAGAGCAAGCTCCTCTACGAAGGAATGGTTCCGGTGGTACTCGGGTTAGAGCTCTTTGCCGGCGCGGGGCTCCGAAGTCTCCTCTGCCTTGAAGTCGGCTTTGGCGTTATGCAGAAGTTTAATTTCTCCTGGGTAGCGGGCTACAACGGCGCAGACTCCCACCAGACCGGTACGGGAATGACGAGTCTCTACGGTTACCTGAGTATATCGGCTCTGTTCTTGTCCTATAAGTGGAAATTCTGGCAGGAGAACTGGTCCTATACCCTGTATAACGAGTACCTTGAAAACGGCGCAAGCCCCGCAGATGCAGAGGCTCTTATCAGGCAGAACCTGCCGAAGGATATTGCTATAGCGGATATGACGGTCTCAGAGCCCGTATCGGTGGAAAGCTACAAAGATCCTGCGTTTACGGCCTTTGAAAACGAAAAGTATTATGGCGGCCTGAATGAGGAGGGAATCCCTCCGTTAGGAGCCTCCTTCTCCTTTGAGGGAACGACGAAAATTGCGGATGGTCTGACCGATACCTACAGTAAAATCGTTTCTCTCGGCAAGGATACGTATCTTATGGCCTTTGAGGGGACGTTGGCAAGAAGCGATCGCACCGGGGAGCTTACGGATGCAAATATAAAGTATAACAACAGGGCGGTATATCTCAGCCTTTACGAGGATGGCAGGGTACAGACCGCGATCCTTCAGAAGGACGGCACAAACGATGCCAGTGTCTCCTTAGAGCGCATCGGGGATCAGGTAGTGCTTTCCTGGGCCTCCGCGGATCGGGTATTTGAGCATGACGATGTGATGAGCGGAAAGTTCGAGGATGGCGAGGAATTGGCAAAGCCTGACGCGCTGGTGAAGGTCCTCTCGTCGATGGATCTCTATACGGTGGTATTAAATACGGGCGAGGTTTCGGATTTCGTATCCGCCTCTCCCGAGGAAAAACTTGAGAAGATCACCCGCCTGACAAATGATCAGGAGAGCGCGAAGGGAAGAGAAGAGATCACCGGAGTACTGGAAAGCGACGCTTCCTATCTCGGCTATGGTTATGAGACCGAACGGGCCGTTTCCGTTGGCGACGCGATCTACCTTTTCTATACGGCTGTGGATTATAATCAGTGGGCCGGTATGGACGCAAAGGAGCATCTCAGCGAGATCGTGAACGCGGACGGCTATGTCCTTTACCGAATCTATGATACGAAGACACAAACCTGGACGGAAAGCTACGGGGAAGAGAGCCTGAAGGAAAGCTATGAGAGCAGAGGCTTACCAGCCGGAACAAGGCTTGCGGATGTCCATCTGAAGAATGAAAAGGACGGGAGTATGCTCTTACCTTCCGTCGGTGAGATGGATGCAGCTATGATCAGGGCGATGGGCGAGGATAGACTTCTATTATCCTACCTTGTAGAAGGCGACGGGATCGTTTCCAATAATAACGAGAATGACGGCGAGGCCAAACGCCTTCTGTTCTTCGCCTTTATGAAGCCAGCGGAGATCTCGGATGGAAGGATCGTAAGGGAGCCGAGTTGGTCCATACCAGTCGAGTTTAAGAGCGATTACGCTTCGATCTATCAGCCGACACTTGAAAAGTTAAGTAACAACGGTGAAGATCGTACGTTCTTAGTCTACGCGGAGGATGATGATCTGAAATATATTGATCTGAAGGATTATGCGGAGACGATCTATGATGAGGAAACAAAACAGTACTATGAGCCGATCAAAAAAACTGTAACGCGCCTTCAGGACGGTACAGAGGTGGAGTCATGGGAATTCACCGATGAGGCTGCCGGCAGTGTCGCGATTTTCGGAGGGGAAGAGAACGGCTTCTCCTGCCGGAACGGGTATGACCTGGCCTCTGACGGCAAGGATCAGCTCTATGTGGTCTGGGCTCAGTCCATGGGGAATTCTCAGGGACTTATGCTTGCGACGATGTCGTTGATCGACGGTCAGCCTTACTGGTCCGCGCCGCAGATGATGGATTGGAAAACAGATAACGAGAATGGCTACTACTACCTTGAAAATCCTTCCATCGGCGTCGATGAGGAAGGGGATATGCTGATTGCTCATAACGCCTATGACAGAGAACTGGTGACGGGCATCAATAAAGAAGGCAAAGAGGTAGCGGTGGAAAAACGCCATGTTAAAGACAGCTTTAACCTGACCTATCAGAAGGCAGTGGGCTCCGCGCTTGTCTCTGATGCGGCGATCTCCGAGGAGTATCCGAGAGCCGGAGAGGACTTTACGGTCAGCGCGACGATCACAAATGACGGGTTTATAAAAGCCGACGAGATCACGGTGAGGACAGAGCTTATAGAGCTTTCGGCAGATGGGGTCACGGAGACCGAAAAGGAAGGAAAGGACCAGAGCCTTACGGATCGTCTGCCGGCTTCCTATCGGACCATAAGCGAAACCTTTACGATGAAACAGGAATATCTGGACAGCGCGGTAAATAACGGCTCCACCTTCTTTATCCGGATACGGGCCAAGGAAAGCGGATATGACGATGAGAGCGTCGAAGAGCTTCCGATCAGGATCGGCGCGAAATACGTCTTCGTAAAGACCAGGGCGGAGGGCTACCTGAGCGATGATATAAGGTATGTGGACGGCGGATATGAGAAGGTATCCGACAGCCGCCTCTCCCGCTATGTTATTGCCTCACAGATCAGAAACGACGGAAACATCGCATCGCTTGATACGGTATATGATATCGCGTATTCGAACGAAAAAGCGTCAGATATGGATTATCCGGGCTTTGACGGAGCGACGCTTAAGGCGGATATTACAAAGGAAGAAATGAAGGAGTCCTTAAACGGCCTCGGAAGGTCCGTTGCGAGAAACGAGGACTATACCGACTGGTTTGTTTCCGGAAGTCGTGTGCTGGATCCCCGGGGAGTAACAAAGGAGATCGGCGTCGGGGAAGAGGTAACGGTCTGGCTTGTGACCTCACGCTTTGAGCCGGATTGCTTCTCGGAGAGTTGCGCCATGAATCTTGCTCTCATTGCCAGAGACAGTACCTACGCGGAAAATGACGCGGTGGAAAGTCAGGATGTGAAGGTATTTGCGGTCACAGAAGCAAAGGAAAAGAAAACGGCGCTCAGGATCCGTTCGGGAAGTGAGCTTGCACAGGAAATCTATGTCTCCCGGGAGGGTACGACAAAGTTAGACGCGCTGATCCTTCCTCTGACGGAAGCGCTTAAGTATCAGACGGTCTGGAAGAGCTCAGACGAGAACGTGGCTGTAGTGGAGCAGGATGGGACGGTGATCCCTAAGGCTCTCGGTCTTACGACCATAACCGCGGCTATTCAGACAAAAGAGGGAGAGGTTTCTTACGGGGTCCCGTGCTATGTCGTAGAGGGAGCGGATAAAATTGATGATATCGTCGTTTCCCTGAGCGAAGCAGAGCTTACGGTAAAGCCGGGGAAGACGAGGCAGCTGATCGTAACTACCTATCCGGAGGTAGAAGAGAACATGATCCGGTACGGTACAGACACCCCGTCCGTCGCTTCTGTGGAAAGGATGGGAACGAGACTTGCGGTCACGGGACTTTCGGAAGGGAAGGCCGAGATCACGGTCAGAGTCGGACGGGATGTCAGGACCTGTGAGGTTACGGTACAGGAAAAGGAGCCTGAGGCGGTTACCTATCCGGAACTGGAAAAGATCGCAATCTCAGACGATGCCATCACCCTTTCCTATGAGAAGACGGCTGTCTATCAAAAGGCCGGCGCGAAGCCAAAGCTGACGCTGACGGATACCCGGTATGAGGGCGGCAAGGTCTTAGTCGAAGGCAAGGACTATACCGTAACCTATGCCAACAACAAGGCAGTTACGACAGATCAGACGAAGAAAAAGCCGACGTTTACGGTAAAAGGAAAGAAGCTCTATACTGGAAAGCTTCCCGCAAAAGAATTTACCATAACACCGAGACCGCTTTCCTCGCTTGACATTTCGGCAGCTGATCTGATATATAAGAATAAGGCAAACGCCTATCAGAAGGCAAAGCTCACGCTGGCTGAGGCGGATGGCAAAAAGCTTAATACGAAGGACTACAGGATCCTTTCCTTTGACCCGGAAAGCGGGACTCCGTCGCTCTATGAGACGGTTCAGGCGACTCTTACCGCAAAGAGTTTAAATGAAAAGGGAAGCGGTAATTACGAAGGAAGCGTGACTGTAAGCTATAAGCTGATCGACAGCGAGCATCAGATCTCCAAGGCTAAGGTCGTCTTTCAGGCCGCGCCTGAGGGGAAAGTCGGCGAAGCCTACGATTCGAAGAGAAAGGGCTTTATCTTTGACAACGCGCCCGTGGAGCCCGTTGGGGAAAATATGGCCGTTACGATCAAGGTAAAGGAGAACGGTAAAAAAGTACCGAAGCTCCTGACAGAGGGTACGGATTACCAGATCCTCTCGTATACGAAGAATACAAAGACCGGCACAGGAAAGCTGGTTCTTAAAGGGATCGGCGAATACGGAGGAACAAAGACCGTAAGCTACAAGATCTTAAAGCCTGCGGCAAAATAACGTCCGGCTTGTACAGGGAAAATGATTCAGGCGTCGGAAGCGCAAATGACTTCCGGCGCCTGACGCAAAAACGTTTGAAAAAAGGAAATTCCAGGATGGAGCTGATCAAAAGATTTAACGAAATCGAGCAGACGGGCAGGGCGATCGCAGGGTATACCTGTGAGCTTTGCGGATATTGGACACTTGAGCGATTTGAAGGGCTTTCGGATGTACTTTATGTGAAAAGCTCTGACCTCGTGGTCGCGAATCAGCGTCATACTGACAGGGTCTTAACCGTGGGAACGGAAGACTCCGGTTACGGTGTAACAAGGCCGCATACTAAAGAGCCGTTTGACGCGATGATCACAAAGGACCAGGGACTTGTGCTCTGTGTGCATACCGCGGACTGCGTTCCCATCGTCTTTCTGGATCCTGTCGGAAGGGCGGCGGGGATCGCGCACAGCGGATGGGTCGGAACCGCGGGACGAATTGCGGGAAAGACCGTAAGGAAAATGGCGGAGGAATTTGGGTGCAGGCCGGAAAACATCCTCTGTGCCATGGGGCCCTACAACCATTCCTGCTGCTATGAGGTGGGCGAGGACGTTTTGGAACGTTTCTCGGAGACTTTTTCAGACGCAGAGTGCGCGCAGCTCTTTTCTAAAAAGGACGAACCCGGAAAGTATCTGCTGGACCTTGGCAGAGGTGTCAGTCTTTCGCTTCGCAAAGAGGGCGTGGATCCTGAAAAAATCTATGACAGCGGCTATTGTACCTATCATACGTCTCTGTTCTCCTCCTGGCGGCGGAGCCGTGATAAGAAGCATCAGATCATAACCTATATCGCTCTGACATTTTGACAGGCCCGTAACAATTTGACGTAAAATCATACCAATTTATACTGGTTAACGATTTTCGTTGCCGACCAACCAGACTCGCAAACGCAATTCCAGTACGTATGCTTTATCAAAAACGGCAATTAATTGCGTTCGCGAGTATACCACATTCACTTCCAAATCTCAGGCTATTCTGATAGTTTTTATTCCGTAATTATACAAAAATTTCATATTACTACTTGCGGTGTCCCCCGGGGGTTATGTTAACGTTATCTTATGGTATCCCTGTAAGGACACGTACACCTTAAAAAGGGACAGAGGAGGTAGCATGGATAAGGATTTTCATATCGAAAATGAACGGTTATACACCAGCTTTGAAACGGCGAAGATCTGCGATATCGCCAGAACAACGCTGCTTCGGATCGAGGAGAAGGGCTTTGATCAGCCAAGGATGATCGATGAAAAAACCAAAAGCCGGTATTACGATGTGGTGAATATCAACCGGATCATGCAGTACAAGATGTTTCATAATCTGGGACTCAATACAAAGGAGATCCTTGCTTATTATAACGGAGAGCTGGACAGAGAGGAGTTTCTGACAGAGTTAAAGGGGAGGCTGGCGTCGGCCAAACGGTGTGTGGATGAATTTGAAGCATACCGGAGCTTGGCAGTATCTATGACGGAACCGATCCCGAGCCTTTTCGCAGTACGATCGTCGTTTCCATTTCTCCGGACCATATCCCGGATCCCTCGAGGGTAAGGAAAACCAATTCCAAAGCGGCTTTTTCCCTGACCTATCACGGAAATGAGGATACGATCATGAATACCGGAGGGAAAATACTCTGGCAGGAAATGCAGAAAAGAGGGATTGGTCCCGCAGGCCCTTTGCTTGGGATCTGTCTTGCGGGGCCATTTTTTGGAACGCAGCTTGATCCGAACGATTATATCTTTCGGTGGAGTATTCCGATCGAAACATAAATATGCGGCTTTTCTATTGCGTGTCCATGCGCACAGGCATGTAATAAACCGCCCAGATGATAATTACAAAGCGATGCTTTGCGGGCTGTGAAAAAGGGGGCCTACTGAGCGCCTGTCCAACGGGTGACACCAATTTGACGTAAAATCGTACCAATTTAACATAAGCCCTTGCAAATCACCTGTGATTTACAGATGATGTTATATATGATCCGGACACTTTGCGCCGTTTGACCTTTGGTGCCCGGATCATATGCTTCATGCTTTAAAAAAATCAAACTATGGGAGGGAAAAGGATGAAAAAATGTTGGAGCTCATTGACCGTAACCGGTCTCCTTGCGGCGCTGCTTCTTACGGGCTGCGGTGCCTTTGAGCTTTCAGGGAAAGGAGCGGAAAGCGTTTCGGTACGATCTGTGAGTATCGCGGAGGCAGGGGAGGAAAATGAGGTCGTTTATGAGCTCGGTGAACTGACGGGCGAAGCGACCGACTATTCCGATCAGAAAAACTGGATCCAGCTTCCAAAGATCGAAAAGCCGGTAGATACTTTCTATATCTATCCAACGGCTTATATGACGACGGATCCCAAGGCACCGACCTACTGCGGGAGCGCGGATCCTGCTATGCGGGCAATCGCCACGGCGAATTTCAACGCGAATAAGGGTGTGTATGAAGAGGCGACAAACGTCTTTGCTCCCTTCTACAGCCAGACCAGCGTCTATGCTCTTCAGGATATGGGAGGGCCGGAGGCTGCGGAAGTACTCAGTCACGATCCGAGAAGTGATCTCTATGCGGCCCTGGACTATTATTTTGAGAAGTTAAATGACGGCAGACCCTTTATCCTTGCGGGACACAGCCAGGGCTCGATGATGATTCGGATCATTCTCAAGGATTATATGCAGGCGCATCCCGAGTACTATGAGCAGATGGTCGCGGCTTACGCTATCGGCTACTCCATCACAAAGGAGGACCTTGAAAACTATCCGTATCTGAAGTTCGCGGAGGGCGCGGACGATACCGGCGTGATCGTTTCCTATAATACCGAGGGAGAGGGAAACGGAGAGAGCAGACTGGTACTTGAGGGCGCGATCAGTATCAATCCTCTGAACTGGAAGCGGGACGACACCTATGCGCCGGCTTCTGAGAACCTGGGAACAAGGATCACGGATGCCGCGGGAACGGCTGCGATCGCAAGTCCCGGCGTCGCGGACGCAAAGGTCGATACGAAGCGGGGCGTTGTGATCTGTTCGAATACCGACTATCCCTATATTGATACGGTAAACGGCCTCGGCCTTGACAAACAGGTCTTTGGAGAGAAGAGCTTTCACGGAAACGATTATTCCTTCTATTACGAGAATTTAAAGGAAAACGTCGGTGTCCGGGTAAACAGCTATTTGATACAGACCGGCGAAAAGGTGGATTATTCCGATGAAGATAACTGGTTAAATATTCCGGAAATCACAAAGGAAGCGGATACAATCTATCTCTATCCGACATCATATCTTGATTATTCCGATGGGGCCCCTTCCATGTGTGAGATCACAGAGGAATCCATGCGGGAAACGGCAATCGCTACCTTCGATAAACAGGCGACCGCTTATGAGGCTGCGACCAATGTTTTTGCTCCCTTCTACAGACAGCTGAATATGGCCTTCGTATCGGAATCGAGCCCGGATGAGAGAGATGAGATGATGCGTGGGGCCCCTCTTTCCGATCTCTGCGGGGCGCTTGACTATTACTTTGAAAACTATAACGAGGGCAGACCCTTTATCCTCGCGGGGCACAGCCAGGGCTCCCAGATGCTGACCTATGTACTTTCGAGTTATATGAAGGAACATCCTGAGTACTATGAGCGGATGATCGCGGCCTATGCCCTGGGGTATTCTGTCACGGAGGATTTCCTTGAGGAGAATCCGCATCTTTTCTTTGCCGGGGGAGAAACCGATACCGGCGTGATCGTCTCCTGGAATACGGAAGGAGCAAAGAATAAGGACCATGAGAATTTCGTAGTCATTGACGGCGCGAAGGCCATCAATCCTTTAAACTGGAAGCTTGATGAGACCTATGCCGGAGCGGATGAAAACCTGGGCTCGAAGATCTTAAACGAGGAGACCGGGGAATACGAGACCGTAATGTATGCCGCGGACGCGAGACTGGATACGGAGCGCGGCGTCGTAGTTACGAATACCAATATGGTGGATCCGATCGCTATGACGGAGGAATTCGGTCCCCAGAGCTACCACGGCGGGGATTATGACCTTTTCTTCAATAATATCTCGGATAATGCCGTAAAGAGAGTAGAAGCGTATCTGTCAGAGGCTTCGAACTAAAACAGGAGGGAGCTATGGGAACTGTATTTTCAAGAGTGAAGCTCAGCGTGAAGCAGGTCGTCCTTCTGATCGTATTTATGCTGATTGCTTCCATCACACAGATGCTTTTGCCGTCGCTTATCTCAAAGATGATCGACGACGGAGTATCGGGCGGCAGGGACGGCCTGATCTGGGGGCTTGCGATCGCGATGATCATTTTGTCGCTGATCGCCTGCGCGATGAATGTCCTCGGGACCAATCTGTCCGCCGCGATCACGACCAAATTTTCGGCGGATCTAAGACAGGAGATCTTTCAGAAGATCCAGAGCTTTTCCGCCGCGGAGGTGGATAAGTTCGGAACGGCGTCGTTGATCACCAGAAATACGACGGATGTAACGACGATCCAGACCTTTTTGTCCATGCTGTTAAGGCTGGGGCTGTTAGCGCCGATGATGGCGGTGGTGGGACTCGTTCTCTCGTCCGCGACCGGCGGAGAAACCGGCTCAGTCCTTGCGGTAGCGATCCCGGTGCTTTTGATCGTAAGTACGGCGCTGATCGTCGGGGCCAGCCGCTATTCCATCAGGCTTCGGCGAAAGATCGACGATATCAACCAGCTGTTCCTTGAGACCTTGGAGGGGGTCCGCGTGATCCGTGCCTTTAACAAGCAGGAGACGGAGATCGACCGTTTCGGGGTCACCAACGAGGAGACCGCAAGGATCTCAAGAAAGTCCGTAACGATCGCGGGGATGCTGTTCCCGGTCGTACAGATGTTATTCGGGATCACCACCGTCTGCGTGATGGGCGTCGGCTCCTATTTTGTCATCAAGGGGCAGATGGAGGTCGGAGCGCTTGTTGCAAGTACCCAGTATATCAATATCATCCTGCTTTCCATCATCCTGATGACCTATGTCGTAAGCCTGTTTCCGGATGCTTACGCCTGTATGAAGCGGATCGCCGATGTTCTGAATACGGAGGTCTCGATCAGGGATTACGCGAAGGACGAGCCGGAGAAGACCTGCAAGGGGACGGTGGAGTTCAAGAATGTTACCTTTGCCTATCCCGGAGCGGATGAGCCGGTTGTAAAGGGGATCAGCTTTGTTTCAAATCCCGGGGAGACGACGGCGATCATCGGACGGACCGGCTGCGGAAAGTCAAGCGTGGTCAAGCTGATTCCGAGACTGTATGATACGCTGTTCGGTGAGGTTCTCGTGGACGGTGTGAATGTAAAGCACTATAAATTAGAAAACCTGAGAGAGCTGATCGGCTATGTTCCGCAGAAAAATGTCCTGTTTTCGGGAGATATCGCGTCCAACCTGAATTTCGGAAACGAGAGCGGGAGCGAGGCGGAGTGGAAGGAGGCCTGCCGGATTGCCTGCGCGAGTGAGTTTGTCGAGAAAAAGGACGCAACCTACCATTCCCCCATTGCGCAGGGCGGAACCAACCTTTCCGGAGGTCAGAGGCAGAGAATGGCGATCGCGAGAGCGGTCATGAAGAAGCCGGAGGTCTATATCTTTGACGACAGCTTTTCGGCACTGGATATGAAGACCGACAAGGAGCTTCGCGGGAATCTGAAGGTGTCGATGGGCGAGGCGACCATGATCTTAGTCGCCCAACGGGTCAATACCATTATGGACGCGACCCGGATCATCGTACTCGATCAAGGAGAGCCGGTCGGTATAGGAACGCATAAGGAATTGCTGAAATCGTGTGGACTTTACCGGGAGATCGCTGAGATCCAGTTAGGAAAGGAGGCGGTAGAACATGAAATCGCAGGTGTTTAAGAGAATTTTCTCCTATATGAAAAAGTATATGGGACAATTCCTGTCTGCCGTTGTCGCGGCGTTTTTCGGGACCCTGTTCACCGTCATCGCTCCAAGTATCTTAGGGCGGATCTCTACGATCCTGTATGAAGGAATCGGAGACGGAAAGTGGGTAAAGGAGGACGGCGTCTATTTTCAGGCGGGGGGGATTTCGCTTGGCAAGGTCGGAAGCATCGTATATATCATGCTGCTGCTTGCGATCATTTATCTGGTGGCCTGGGCCTTTGCCATTCTCTCCAATAATCTGTTCGCAAGGATCTCCGCAAAGGTCGTGAAGGATCTGCGGACGGATATTGATAAAAAGATGCATCGGATGAAGCTTGACTATTACGATACCAGAACCAACGGAGAGATCCTGTCCGTTATTACAAACGACGTGGACGCGATCAATACCGCCCTCGGAAAGAATCTGTATTCGGCGGTGACCCAGGTATTTACGGCGATCGGCGTATTGCTTATGATGCTATCCATAAACGGCTGGCTCACGCTGATCGCAATCGCTATGGTGCCGGTGACCTTACTGGCCTCCGGAAGCATTATCAAGGTCAGCTCCCAGAATTACAAGGAGCAGCAGAATCTTCTCGGTGACTTAAACGGCTACGTCGAAGAGATGGTGAACGGCCAGAATGTCGTGACTTCCTTTAATTATCAGGGGAAGGCCCTTGCGAAATTTGAGGAGATCAACAGCGGGCTGCAGGGAAAAGCTAAGAAAGCAGAGGGTTACGCGGGCTCTGTTATGCCTGTAACGCAGGCGGTCAATAACATCGGTTACGCGGTAAGCGCCCTGGTGGGCTGTATGTTCGCGATGAAGGGGAGCCTTACGATCGGTAATGTTCAGTCGATCTTACAGTATACAAAGAACTTTTCCCAGCCCTTTACGACCTTCGCGCAGATGTCGGGACAGCTTTCGGCGGCGGCAGCTGCGGGAGAGCGTGTCTTCGGGCTTTTGGACGCGGAGGAGGAGATTCCGGATCCTAAGGACGGGAAGGTTCCGACCGTTACGGACGGCGCGGTGGATTTTTCGCATGTGCAGTTTGGCTATGTGCCCGGGAAGCTTTTGATGAACGATGTGAGTATCCACGTAAAGCCCGGTCAGAAGTGCGCGATCGTAGGGCCGACAGGAGCCGGTAAGACGACGCTTATCAATCTGCTGATGCGCTTCTATGAGATAAACGGCGGCTCGATCGTTGTGGACGGCATTGATACGAAGGAGATGACAAGACACGAGCTCCGAAAGCACTTCGGGATGGTTTTGCAGGATACCTGGCTCTTTGAGGGAACGATACGGGATAATCTGAAATACAGTACCGACAGAGAGGTGACGGATGAAGAGATTGAAGCTGCCGCGGCCTCGGTCTGCGCGGATGCCTTTATCAGGACTATGCCGGGCGGCTACGATATGGTGCTTAGCAAGGGCGCGGAAAATATTTCTCAGGGCCAGCGGCAGTTACTTACGATCGCAAGAGCCATTATCGCGAATCCCGAGATCATGATCTTAGATGAGGCGACGAGTAACGTTGACGCGCATACCGAGCAGGTGATCCAGAACGCTATGGCGACGCTTATGAAGGGGCGTACGAGCTTTGTTATCGCCCACAGGCTTTCCACGATCCGCGATTCCGATATGATCCTTTATATGGAAAACGGAGATATCAAGGAGGTCGGAAACCACGACGAGCTTATGGCAAAGAACGGGAAGTATGCTGTATTGTATAACAGTCAGTTTGCGTAAGCGCAAAACCAGGCGAAGACGGATAAAAAGGCAGACTGTATGCTTGCATACAAGGCTGACTTTTTATCCGGATTCATCGGGCGCGAGCCCGACAACGAGGAAATCGGAACGATTTCCGAGTCTGGTTTTGCAATAGGGAGAAAGAGCCCGACAGCTCAATGAGGATACTTTAAAAGGAGAAGAAAAATGACAGGCAAAAAAATATGTTTATTTCTATTAGGATTACTCACTTTGATCGGCGGCTTTTACTGCGCCGCCACACCGGGCCTCACCTATCTTTCCATGGTATGGGTGATCGGCTTTGTAATGTTCTTCCATGCGATCGAAGAGATCGTGACATGGTCTGATATGAAAGCGCTTGGGATCGCTGACGGCTGGACCCTCGCGGGGGCGATTATCGCCATGCTCTGCGGACTTGCGATCATCATCAGCGGACAGGCGGAGCTGGTAACGGGAGCGACGCTCCTCTATTTCCTCTTCGTATGGCTGATCGCGGCGGGGATCACAGGGATTATCAGCGCGTTTCAAATGAGAAAGCTGGGGGATTCCGAGCTGTTGGGATTACAGCTGCTTGCAAAGAACTGGGGCTGGTATGTGCTACTTGGGGTTCTGATGGTCTTTGCCGGCTGCTTTGGCTTTGCGCACCCGATCCTCACCATGCTGTCCATCGGCTTTATCGTGGGTGTGGATATCATGGTGGCCGGAATCAATATGATGGTCCGGGCGTTTACCGTAAATGCTTGAAAAAATTTAGAAACTAAGGAGGAAGCTATGATTCGCTTTAAAAACACTAAAAAATACCCTGTTTTGCTGGCTGTGATCGCGTTTGTCCTGGCCGGAGCTTTGTGCGGGTGCAATGAGCTCCCGTATATGCAGATGTTTTCGCAGTATGTTACCGCTCTTTCGCAGGAAGAAGCAGCACAGCCTTCAGAGGCTGTCGCTTCGGAAAACCAGTCGGAGCCTGCCTTGACGCCTACGGATTATTCGGTCCGGGAGAACTGGATGCTGCTTGAGGAAAATCCCGAGAAGGAGGTCGATCTCTTCTATATCTATCCAACGGTCTATGACGATGAGGACGGAGAGGACTTTTCGAAGGTGGAGGATCCCGCTGTACGGGTTCTGGCGCAGCTTGTATACAGTAAAACGGGTTCGGCCATCGGTGCCAATACGAATGTTTACGCGCCCTATTACCGGCAGACGAATCTCTCTGTCGCGGCGACAAAGACCGGTCTGGAATATGAGGACTACAATACCGGAATACCGCTGACGGATGTATACGCGGCTCTGGATCTCTTCTTTGAGAAATACAACAACGGACGGCCCTTTATCCTTGCCGGGCATTCCCAGGGGTCCTGCCTGATCAAGCTGATCCTTGGCGACTATATGAAGGAACATCCGGAGTACCTTGAGCGGATGGTCGCTGCCTACGCCATCGGCTTTTCCATTACCGAGGACTGGCTGAAGGAGCACGATTATGTCAAATTTGCGGAACGTGCGGACGATACCGGCGTGATCATCTCATGGAACGCGGAGGGCCCCGGGAACGCGGTATCCGGAACGACCCTGATCGTAGAGGAGGGGGCAGTTTCCATTAATCCGATCACCTGGACGAGAACGGAGGAAAAGGCGGAGGCCTCTGAAAACCTTGGGAGCAGGACGATCCGTATGGAAGAGGCGCTGAAGGCTATGAAGGAGGGAACGGTAACAAACGCGAAGGAGTTAGAGCCTTTCTGGGATACGACGGTTCCGGGAGTCGCGGACGCGCAGGTCGATTTGGAGCGGGGAACCGTTATCTGTACGACCTCGGACGATTTTAACGACAATACGGCGGTCTTTGGTGTCGAGAGCTTCCACAGTCACGATTACGATTTTTATTACAACAATATCAAGGAAAACGCAAAGCTTCGGATCGATACGTTTTTAGCGGAGCATGGAGAATAGGATGAAGCGGCTCAGAATCCTTGTAGAGATACTGAAAAAGACAGGGGCCTGGAAAATACTGACCTCCTTTATCGGCTTCGTATTCCTGGACGCGCTTCTGATCTTTTTAATCGATCCCGCCGTCACAACCTACGGAGACGCTTTGTGGTACTGCTATGCGGTGATCTCCACCGCGGGCTTTGGGGACGTTGTAGTAACGCGTCCCCTCGCAAAGCTGCTCTCCGTTGTCCTGACGGGGTATGGGGTGCTTGTGATCGCTATCGTCACCGGTGTGGTGGTGAATTTCTATACGGAGCTGATTCAGAGGAAAAAGGAAGATTGATATTTTGCTATAAAACGAGGTGAGGCGTTAAAAACCGATGTGACTGGGTCACGTCGGTTTTTTTTCGCAGAGCCGTGCAGAGGTATTACACCGACTTCGTCGGGGCGCGGCTGCGCAACCTATAATTGCGAAACAATTATCAGGTCGCGGGCGAATAGGGTTCGACTTCGTCTCCCTTTCTCGATCGGGCTGGGCGGCAAAAAAAGATGGTAAAAAAATACTTGCGCTGTCCCCCGGGGGTCACATTACAATAATGTATAGATGTATGTGTGTGTCGCGAATCAAGGGACAATGGAAAACGGAAAACGGAAAACGGTCCACGGATTACGGACTACGGACTACGGTCTACGGGGTACGGTACGCTTGTCGTTTCCTTCACCGCAGCCTGCGATTCGCAAAAAATAATACGACTCATTAAAAACTCAAAATAAAAAGGAGGTAACACAAAAGATGAGACGAAAAAGAACAATGAAGGGGCTTGCGCTTTTGCTGGCGGCTGCCATAGTGCTGACGAGCCCTGTGACGGCGCTTGCCGCGGAGGGCTCTGAAAATCCCGGGGCAGATGTTGAATTTGTGCTGTTTGGCCAAGATTCAGAGGGAGCTGTTCTGTCAAGCGATGTCGCAGCATTAGAAGGGGCAGCTCAGCCAGGCGAAGGAGAAGATTCAGAGGGAGCGGTTCTGTCCGGCGAAGGAGACGCTTCAGAGGGGGCGGTTCTGTCCGGCGATGAGACAGCTTCAGAGGGGGCGGTTCTGTCCGGCGAAGGGGCAGCTTCAGAGGGAGCCGCTCAGCCAGGCGATAAGGCAAACGAGGCTGCCGGGAAGGACTTAGCGCCTGTCTCTGACAAGTCAGAAGCGATTGACGCAACAGGCGGCAAATTTCTGGATATGGCGGTCCCGATGATGTTTTTCAATCAGTTCGTCGGCGAGGGAAAGACCATGATAGCGAGCTTTTTAAGCTGGCTTTCGGGGGATGACGAGGTGGCGGGAGCCTTTACCTCTGTGATCAATTTCCTGCTTTTCGGCGGGGCCTTTCCGGGGCAGGAGGAGAGCCAGGCGCAGCCCATCATGGAAGAGCTTGCTAATATCCACAAGCTCTGCGAGGAGATCCTTTCGGAGCTGAAGGATATGGAGGCGGAGCTGAACGCCAGCCAGAACAGGATTGAGGGCATGATCGCGCAGCAGTCCGTGGAGGAAGCAAATCGTCAGATTGCTAATATCTGGCAGAGCGACGTGCTGGAGCCGGAAAGGGATTTAGAGCTCCTTGACGCGGCAAAGAGCGCTTACAAGGCCTATGCGGACGCGGCATTGAGCTACAGAGAAGCCTATGATAAGGACGCGAATTCTTCCGCGACCGCTCAGGCGAAGTCGAAATATGATTCAGCGGAGAATAATTACAAGAACAAGCTTACCGATATGTATCGTCGGATTGACACTTCGACCGGACGAGGAAACGACGAGGCGGATTATATCAAGATGCTTACAAGCGATCAGTTAAACCTGAAGTTTAAGTCCTGCCTCGATACGATGACCAAGGATCTTACTCATACCACAAAGGGCAGCATGACCTATGTGGATACGGCTGCGGAAATGGCGGATAAGTACATCGCCTTTTCCCACGAGCAGTACGAATATGTCGATTACTACCTGAATAAACAGCTCTATGAGATCATGCAGATCGAGCTGATCTATGAGGATCTGGTCAGCCGTCAGGTAAACTATTCCGGCAACAGCGAGATCAAGAGTACCGTTGACCGGTGGGTAGACGATTTCGGAGAAAAGACAGCAAACTTCGGTAAGGCGGTCTCTGCGATCCTCTCGGGCTATAATCAGGAAACGAAGCAGACGGAGTATATCTATGTCGGCACCGGCAAGAAGCTCCTTTACAGCCAGTATATGCGGCCCGCTGATGTATATACGATAGACAGCAGCAGTAATGAGGTGACTTCCACTCTCGTAGATACGGTGCTGTACGCGGACTCCTCCGAGCGGCACGATAAATTCGGAAATTATTGGAGCAACAATAGCTATGTGACGGATTATAACAATTACGAGCCTTTTAAGTCGGCAAACAATGAAAACTGGAACAAGCTGAAGGAGGGTAAGGTTAGATATCGATATACATCGGCCGGTCTTATGTCATTCTGGGGAGTAGGCTTTTATGGCAGAGATGCGAGTGAGTATTCTCAATATTTAAGGGATGAAGAAAGAACAATTAAAAGAAACGCTGAAGCTGCATATTATAATGGGGGCGGGAAAAATTTTCAGTCTGTCATCGATATTCTTGAGGCTGCGCAGATCACGCGCAATGGATATACCTTCAATACGGAAAACTGGTATCCAACAGCGGGTTTCTGGACCAAGGCGGACAAAACGGCGGGCGGGACGCTCAAATTCCACCGGGCTGCCGTGACAGGCGAAAACGGCCTGAAGCTCTTTTATATCCTTGACGGAAACAGCTACGATACGAATATAAAGAATCTTCAGAACCGCCGTGAGGTTTGCGGAGGTGATTGGGGTTATTCCGGCAATGAAACCGAGTATATTTTACCGAACTGCGATTATTATAATCTCCTCTACACGGGCTATAGCCCCTCTTTTACCGATGGGAACAGCAACCGCTTCGGTCTGGAGGGGACTGACAAGCTCTGGCCGTTATTTAATACGAACGCCTTCAGCTTAAAGGGAAATCAGCCGCAGAATTATCTGAGCAACTATGTCAGTGACTATGCCTCCGGGAAAACGCTCTATCTGCTGACCCCGAGTTCCTCCTATCAAACGAGAAAGAACGTCGGCTGGGACGGAAAGGATTACGGCTTCCGCAGAGCGGAAGGGGAGTTATCAAACAGCAGAATATATCATGCGGAAACCGTCGATTACAATCTTGTCAATATGGCAGGCAGCTACTCCGGAAACCTTACGACAACTACTGTGAACTCAGCGGACGCTTATCTCGATAACGATTCCCTGTTCTCGCTGATCCTTCATAATAAATCAGACGAGTATAAGACAACGGTTTCTGCTTACTCAAATACGGCGAAGGCCTCCATAAGCGTACTTTCCGATATAAACGCCACAAACGCTGTTTCTTCCGTTTCTACAAAGGGCGGAAGCGTTGTGAAGCTTCGTATCACGCCAAAGGATAGCACCGCAAGCTCGCTTTCTGGTATGAGCCTGCATCTGTTAAGAACCTTTGACGATGCCGAAACGACTACCGATGAGGTACTTGTTTCCGCGGACGATATCGCTGCGATCGGAAAGGCCGATGGACAGAACTATTTTGAGATCCCCGTTCCAGTACCCTATGTAGAAAAGGCGGAATACTATCTGAAGGACGATCAGGGCTCGGTTCAGGGCGTTAAAATGGTACGCGCGGGAAGCTTTACCGCAAAGGGCGGGACGGCATCCGCAAGCTCTGTGTCCGTGACAGCCGATTCGGAAAATGGGCTTTCTGCGGAAGGCACGGACGAAAAGACCGATGACACGCAGACCTATGATGTCTATGTGAATCAGGAGCTTCTGACCTACAACGGCTCTAATATCAATCGCTTTCTCGATTCCGCCATGGTGGTGATCGATGAGAACGGGAACGAGCAGAAGGTGAAGGGTGTCTATGGAAAATCGGACAGCGCGGGAAGGATCGAGATAGATTCTATCTTGCTTGACAATGGAGCGAGGGCTGAGAGCGCTGACTGTGAAGCTCTGGATATGACCCTTGAGTCAAAGGAAATATCGCAGGATATCTTTGGGGTCGAGAACGCTGACATAGAGGGCCACGGAACCTATGACGAGACAACGGGGGCCTGGGTCTTTACTGAGTATCTGAAGGATGAGGATGGAAATCCCTATCATCCCGCTTTTTGGAAGTATTTTTGTCGGTGCGCTTAAAGCAGTGGCGCCGATTTTGGTATTTGTTCTTGTCATATCCTCTTTGGCGCAGGGGACGACAGGGTTTGATGAGCGGTTTGCCTCGGTGATCTTTCTGTACCTGCTGTCTACCCTTTTGGCTGGACTCGTTGCGGTTGCCGCAAGCTTTCTGTTCCCGCTTACGGTAAAGTTTACGGGAGGAGCCGAGGTCAGTCAGGTGCCCTCGGGTGTCGGAGAGGTGCTTGAAAATCTTGTTGTCAGTATGGTGGATAATCCGGTAAACGCTCTGGCGGAAGGGAATTATATCAGCATTCTCTTCTGGGCGGTGCTTTTGGGACTCATCTTCAAGAAGTTTGCAACTCAGACGACAAAACAGCTTATTTCTGATCTGTCAGAAGCGGTTTCTTCGCTTGTTGCCTTAATCATTTCCTTTGCGCCCTTTGGGATCATGGGGCTGATCTATGAGACGATTGCCGAGAGCGGACTGTCGATCTTTGTCGATTACGGAAAGCTGCTGCTTCTTTTAGTGGGGACCATGGCGGTGGTGGCGCTTGTTCTGAACCCGTTTCTTGTTTTCCTTGCGATCCGAACGAATCCGTATCCGCTGGTGTTTCGCTGCCTGCGGGAGAGCGCTGTTATGGCTTTCTTTATGCGCTCGTCGGCAGCGAATATCCCTGTGAATATGGAGCTCTGCAAAAAGCTTGAGCTTGATGAGAACATCTATTCGGTGTCCATCCCCTTGGGCTCTACGATCAATATGGACGGGGCTGCGGTGGTCATCACGATCATGACGATGACTGCGGCACACACGATCGGAATTTCCGTAGATTTGCCCTCCGCAATCGTGCTCTCGCTTTTGTCTACACTTGCGGCCTGCGGGACCTCAGGGGTCGCCGGAGGTTCGCTTTTGCTCATTCCCATGGCCTGTTCTCTTTTCGGGATCCCGCAGGAAACCGCGATGGAGATGGTGGGAGTCGGCTATATCATCAATGTGGTACAGGATTCCTTCGAGACAGCGCTTAATTCCTCCGGAGATGTGCTTTTTACCGCTGCGGCGGAGTATCGCCACTGGCTAAAGATTGGAAAACGTCTGCCGGCGTTTCTCTCCGGAAAGAAGGATTGAACAATTACAGTATTTTGAACTATATGGGAGGAAAGAGATGAAAAGAAAACTGCTTTACCTGGTTCTTACAACCTTTGTTTCGGGCGCGGTGCTTACCGGCTGCTATCAGATGCCTTTTGACGCTGAAAGCTATGAGGCTCTTTTACAGGCGCTTTCAGGGCAGGCGACGGTGCAGGAGGAGGTTTCCCCGGAGGCCCAAACGCCTGCTTTATCCGAGGAGCCGACAGACTATTCGGAGGAAAGTCATTGGATGCACCTTCCGGAGATCACAAAGGAGGTGGATACGTTCTATATCTATCCGACGACGCTCTATTCCGATTATCAGAACAAGCCGGATTACTGCGCTGTGGACGATGAGGAAATGTGCGCCGGCGCGATCGACTGCTATGTGAAGCAGGGCTCTGTTTTTGAGGAGTCCACCAATGTTTTCGCGCCGTTTTATCGTCAGACCAATATCAACGTAGCGGAGCGGGAGCAAATCGACGCGGCGGAGTATGAAGAATATTGCAACAGGATCCCGAAAACGGATATCTATGCCGCGTTAGATTACTATTTTGAGAATTACAATAACGGGTGTCCTTTTATTATCGCGGGGCATTCGCAGGGCTCCTGTATGACAAAAATCGCGCTGGGAGAGTATTTTTCCAAGCTGCATCCGGAGTATCTCAAGCGTCTGATCGTCGCTTATCCGATCGGCTTTTCCGTTACAAAGGACTGGCTGAACGAGCATCCGGAGTATACCTTTGCGGAGGGTGCGGAGGATACAGGAGGGGTGATCGTATCCTGGAATACAGAGAGCCCTGCTAACGGACAGAGCTGTCCTACGAGTATCGTAAAGGCAGAGGGAGCGGTCGCGATCAATCCGATCAACTGGAAACGGGATGATACCTACGCGGAGGCTTCTGAAAATCTCGGGAGTCATATTGAAAATCCGGAGACGGGAGAGTATGAAACGCTGATGAATTACGCGGACGCGCAGGTGGATACGGAGCGCGGCACGGTGCTTGTCACAACGAACGATAATTTTACGCCGACCGATCTCTTCGGCCCGGAGAGCTTTCACAGCCTGGACTATGATCTGTTCTACTATAATCTGAAGGAGAATGTAAAGACACGGGTGGATGCGTGGCTGGCAGAGCAGTCGGAATAATGAAAACCGATTTTTTTCAGATATATTCTTTTACATATCTTTTGCTGAAATAATCACTGGGGTGTGTTATGATATGTTGTGTGGAGAGGGTATCCGGAATATGAACAGGCTGAACTTTTAAGTATTGTATACTGGTTAACGATTTTCGTTGCCGATCAACCGGACTCGCAAACGCAATTCCAGTACGTTTACTTTATCAAAAACGGCAATTAATTGCGTTCGCGAGTATAACGTGCTTACGGAATATACAGATCGTCCTGATCTTATTCCCCAAAGACATCCTCTCCGAAACGGACGCGGATATAGGCTTTGATGGCTTCGACACATTTCTCAAAGCCCAGCTTGCTGCTGTCGAGGCAGAGGTCGTAGTTTCTGGCATCGGTCCAGATCTGGTCGGTATAGTAGTTATAGTAGTCCGCCCGTTCCTTATCCGTTTTGTCGATATAATGCTCTAACTCCTGGCCTGTCAGACTCTGGACCTTTCCGGCTTCCTGCAACAGAAACCATCTCGGCGCATAGACAAAGACCCGGACGACGTTTTCATAGTTTTTCAGGACGTAATCCGCGCAGCGGCCAACAATCACACAGGATTCCGATTCGGCTAACTCCTTGATGATCTTGGCCTGATAGTTAAAGAGATTGCGGTTGGAGGTAAAGCCTGCCTTGTCGGGCGGGATCAGCTCGCCGTTATAGACTTTTTTCGCAATCCGGAAGAGACTGGTTTTCTTCAGGCTTTCATCCGCCTTGACAAACAGGTCCTCATTGATCCCGCTGTCATCCGAAGCAAGCCTTAAAAGATGCCTGTCGTAATAGTTGATCCCAAGCTCCTTTGCCAGCATTTCGCCGACCGTTCTTCCGCCGCTGCCATACTGACGCCCGATTGTAATAACAATGTTATTTTTCATGTCTAGCTCCTTCCTGTGTCCCGTTTCTCATCTAAAAACGCGTTTTACCGTCTTTCTATCTGACACGTTTCTGTGTCACATTGGCTATTCTCCCAGATACGCCTTTTTGATCGCTTCGTCATTCAGTAACTCACCGGCATCGCCCTCCTTTACGAGCGTCCCGGTTTCCAGCACGTAGGCTCTGTTTGCGATGGCAAGGGCTTTCTTCGCGTTCTGCTCAACGAGAAGCACTGTCGTTCCGTCCTGATTCACATCCTTGATAATACTGAAAATCTCATTAACAAGGATCGGAGAGAGGCCCATGGAGGGCTCATCCATCAGAATGATCTCGGGATGGGACATCAAAGCCCTCCCCATAGCAAGCATCTGCTGTTCACCGCCCGATAAGGTCCCCGCAAGCTGGTTTTTCCGTTCTTCAAGCCGCGGGAAGCGGGAATAGATATGCTCGATGGTCTGCTCGGTCTCCGCGTTGTCCTTTCTGGTATAAGCCCCCATCTTCAGATTCTGCAAGACCGTCATATTCGCAAAGACGTGTCGCCCCTCGGGGACCTGCGCCATCCCCATGGATACGATCTTATGGCCGGGGAGCTTTGTGATATCCTGGCCTTTATAGTGGATAGAGCCGCTGTCGGGAGAGATCAGACCGGAAAGGGTATGCAGGGTCGTGGTTTTTCCAGCGCCGTTTGCGCCGATCAGAGCGATGATCTCGCCGCGGTTCACGTGAAAGGTAATGCCCTTCAGCGCCTGAATGACACCGTAGTATACACTGATATTATTAACACTCAATAACTCTTCCATTATTCATCCCCCAAATACGCCCGTATGACCTCGGGATCCTTTAAGACAGCAGAGGTTTCCCCTTCGCTGAGGATCGTACCGAAGTTCAGAACGGACAACCGCTCGCAGATACCGGAAACGAGCTTCATATCGTGCTCGATCAACAGGATCGTCATATCAAATTCCTTACGGACCAGACGGATGGTATCCATGAGCTCGCCTGTCTCGTTCGGATTCATCCCGGCAGCCGGCTCATCTAAGAGAAGCAGCTTGGGATCGGTCGCCATAGCCCTTGCGATTTCTAACTTCCTTTGCTTTCCGTAGGGGAGGTTTGCCGCAAGGGTATCGCATTCTGTATCAAGATCAAATACTGAAAGAAGACGCATGGCTTCCTCGTCCATTTCCCGTTCCAGCTTTTTATATTTCCCCAGGTGCAGGATGCCCTCCAAAGAGCTGTAGGAATAGCGGTTTGCCAGTCCCGCCTTGACATTGTCAATGACAGGCAGCTTCTGAAACAGCCGGATGTTCTGGAAGGTTCTCGCAATCCCGGCATGATTGACCTCGATCGTAGTCTTTCCGGTTATATCGGTGCCGTCTAAGAGGATCCTTCCCTCGTCGGGCTTATAAACCCCCGTCAGGAGATTGAAGACCGTAGTTTTTCCCGCGCCGTTCGGACCGATCAGACCGTAAAGCTCTCCCTTTTCAATGGAGATATGAAAATCATTCACCGCCTGTAAGCCGCCGAAGGAGATGCTTAATTTGTTAACCTCTAACAGTGCCATTTAAGCCGCCTCCTTTCGATTCCTAAAGCGCGACAGCTGCTTCTTCCGCCATTCGATTACCTTGGGTGCCCAGTTGACGATCATCATAACGATCAGAACGATGGAATAGATCAGCATCCGGTAGGTATTCAGGCCCCGTAACAGCTCCGGCAGGAGATAGAGGATGATGGCAGCGATAACGCTTCCCCGGATATTGCCGATTCCGCCGAGAACGACGTAAACTAAGATCATGATCGACGCGTTATAGCCGAAATACTGTGACGAGGCAGTTAAGGACGTAATATTGTGCGAGAACAGCACCCCTGCGGCTCCCGCGATGGCAGCGGAGATCGTAAAGGCCATCATTTTATAGCGGGTAACGGGAATTCCGCAGGACTCCGCGGCTATGCTGTTATCGCGGATCGCCTGGATTGCCCTGCCGTCCCTTGAATTGATCAGGTTTAAGACGACGGCAAGGGAAAGCAGGAGAACGATGATCGCGATGGTAAAGTTAGCGTTATGAGGGGTTCCCGTTATCCCCATAGCTCCGTTGATAATCACGTCTCCGTCCTCGGAAAGTCCTAAATCCATAGCGTTTTTCAGAGAAACGTGGAGGCCGTTTTCATCGATCCCAAGGTAGACGGCGTTGATCACGTTTTTGATAATCTCGCCGAAGGCAAGGGTCACAATGGCCAGATAGTCACCGTTTAACCGAAGCACCGGGATACCAATCAGAAAGCCGAAGAGAGCGGCAAAGGCGATCCCGATCACAAAGGCAAGGAAAAATCTCGGCGCTGTGGGGAGCTTTTCCTCCATGATCCTTGAAAAGAGGGCGCTGGTAAAGGCTCCAATACACATAAAGCCGCAGTGACCGATACTGAGCTCTCCGAGGATCCCGACACAGAGATTTAAGCCTACCGCGATCACGGCGTAGTAGGTTAACGGCACCAGAAGCCCTTTCATATGACTGGAAAGATTTCCGGTTTTTAACAGGATCTCGATCACGATATAAAAAATGATGACAAGTCCGTAGGTGATATAGCTGTCACGGGTCCGTTTCAAATTGAAAGCACGCAGTTTTTCACTCATCATACCTTCACCTGCACTTTCTTTCCGAGAATTCCTGTAGGCCGTACTAAAAGCACAATGACAAGGATTCCGAAAACGATGGCATCACTTAGCTGGGAGGAGATATAGGTCTTACTTAAGATCTCGATGATCCCTAATACCATTCCTCCAATCAGGGCACCGGGAATCGAGCCGATGCCTCCCAAAACCGCAGCGACAAAGGCCTTGATACCCGGCATCGCTCCGGTATAGGGCGAAAGGGAGGGGTAGGCGGAGCAGAGCAGAGCCCCCGCAACCGCAGCTAAGGCCGAACCGATGGCAAAGGTCAGGGCGATGGTCTTATTGACATTGATCCCCATTAAGATCGCGGCGTTTCGATCCTCAGAGACGGCAAGCATCGCCTGTCCCTCCCTGGTTCCATGCACAAAGGCCTGCAAAACGGCGAGGATAATCAGGCTCACTAAGATCGTTACAATGGTTACGCCCTGGATCTTTAGTTCTCCGTCCGCAAAGGACAGCCCCTGCCAGGTCACCACCGAGGTAAAGGATTTGATATCCGCGCCAAAGATCAGAAGCGCCAGATTTTCCAAAAAGTAGCTGACTCCGATCGCGGTGATCAAAACAGCAAGCGGAGAGGCGGCACCCCGAAGAGGCCTGTAGGCTACCCGTTCCGTTAAGACCCCAAGACAGGTACAAAGAATCACTGCCGTAAGGATCCCGACGAAGGTATTTCCGCCCATGGTCGAGCAGACCGTAAAGATGATATAACAGCCTACCATAATAAAATCGCCATGGGCAAAGTTCAGCATTTTCGCGATCCCATAGACCATGGTATAGCCGAGAGCTATGATCGCGTAGATGCTCCCCAAACTCAAACCGTTGATAAAATATGTCAGAAAGCTCATAGTTTTCAGTTTTCCTCCACGTTATGAAAATGGGGATGCTGCCTGCATCCCCGTTTTCAATCAAGTCAGATTATATACAGCAGCTTTCGCTTCAAAAAATAATCTGTTGTCCGTTCTAAAAAGAAGCAAACCTCTTATTCGGCCGATACATAAGCTCCGTCCTTGATTACGACAGCCTTGGGCTCCTTGTTCGGCTCACCGCTTGCGTCCCAGGTAATCTTACTGGAGGTAAGGCCGCTCGCCTCGATGGTCGGAAGGACTTCCTTTAATTTGTCACCGATCTCGGAAACGCTCATATCGGGAGTTACACCCGCGGTTTCGATGGCCTGCTTGATAATGTAGATCGCGTCATAGGAGTCCGCGCCGAACTGGTTGGGGACCTCGCCGTATCTTTCCTGATACTTGGTTACGAAGTTGACCGTCAGATCATCCGTAGCGTCCGCCGCAAACGGAGTAAGCAGCATCAGACCCTCCGCTAAGGAGGTATCAAAGTTTTCTACCGTAAGTATCCCGTCCATACCGTCTACTCCGAAGAATACAGGAGCATAGCCCATGGTATTGGCCTGGGTCAGGATCAGAGAAGCCTCTTTATAGTAGATCGGAAGGAAGACGAGATCGGCGCCCGCATCCTTGGCCTTCTGGAGCTGTACCGAGAAGTCGGTATTGCTGTCCTGGGTAAAGGCCTCCTCGGAAACGACCTCAAAGCTCTTTCCGGCAGCTTCCTGTACGAATTTCTGGTAGATACCGGATGAGTAGACATCAGAGCTGTCGTAGATGATGCCTACCTTGGCAGCTAACTTATGCGCATCGATATAATCAGCGGAAGCGATTCCCTGGTTCGGATCGGAGAAGCATACGCGGAATACGTTGTCGTATTTTACGCAGTCCTCAGCGGAGCCGGAGGGAGTGATCTGGAACATATTGTCTTCCTTAGTATATTCGGAAACGGCGATCGAGCAGGCGCTGGTAACGGAGCCGTCTAAGATCTGCATTCCCCAGTCCTTTAAGCTGTTATAAGCGTTTACGGATTTCTCGGCGTTCAGCTCATCGTCCTCGCTCTTTAACTCTACCGGATAGCCGGCAATCCCGCCTGCCTCATTGATCTCCTCTACGGCGATCTCGGCAGCGTTGGCAACCGCCATACCATAAGCAGCGGCGCCGCCCGTCAGAGGGCCGATCACACCGATCTTAAAGCTCTCTCCGTCCGCGGAAGCGGTCGACTCTGCCTTCGTATCACCAGATCCCGAAGCCGCAGGAGCAGCCGCACCTGTACCACCGCAGCCGGCAAGCAGCGAAAGCGTCATGGCTGAAGCAAGAAGAACGCTCAGTATTCTCTGTTTTTTCATAATATTTCCTCCTATTTAAAAATAAGTGATCCAACGAAGCGTGACAAACGCTTCGATTCATATAATGGGTAGGGCAAAAGTCGTATGGCACGAAGTGCCATGACGAATTTGCCCGAAAAGCGGCATGGCAAGCTAGCTTGCCAGACCGCTTTATGGGCAAATTGATTATGCGGCTTTGCCGCATAGCACTTTTGCCCTACCCATCATAATATGATATGATAAATTTTCAGAATGAAAAAGTCAATGTTTTTTGCCTGAAGGCGAGACACAGATTGCGAACATTCTTTTCACATTTTTTTAATATTTTTATGCTTGAATACCAGAGTGAACGATAAAGCATCAGCAGGGGGAAGCGTAAATGTCTGCAAATAAAAATATCAATCGGATCTGTATCGGAGTTCTGATCGTCTCGGTTCTGATCACAGTCCTGTTTATGAACGGAGAACGTCTCGGGGTGTCCGTCATCGTGGATGAGGATTCGGAGACCTATACGGGATCAGCCTATTTTACCGCAAATGATATGGGAGTCGACTGGAGTACCGTGGATCCGGTAAAGATCACCCTTTCGGATTCGGGGATCAAAGTAAGCGGGAACGGTGCCTATACCTACGATGGCAGTGTGGTAATTTCCCAGTCGGGTTATTTTGTTCTGTCCGGAGCGCTTACGGATGGCAGTATCGTAGTGGATGCCTATGATTCCTCGAAGGTCTGGCTGCTGTTTGACGGAGTGGATGTAAGCTGTTTAGATAACGCGGCGCTTCGGATCGAGCAGGCGGACAAGGTCTTTGTTACGTTAGCGGAGGGCAGTAAAAATTCTCTGACAAGCGGAGCGGAGTATTCCGAAGAGGCGCTGGAAAACGGGGTTGGCGGCACGATCTTTGCAAGGGACGATCTGACGATCAACGGAACCGGAAGCCTTACGGTCACAGCGGAATATAATCACGGTATCGAAGCAAACGACGACCTGGTCCTGACCGGAGGCACGATCGAGATCACAGCGCAGAGGGATGGGATCAACGCGAACGACAGCGTTCGGATCACAGGGACCACCGATCTGACGATCTCCGCCAAGGATGACGGGATCACTGTAGCAAAGGACGACGGTTACTTCTATATAGAAAATGGTAAAGTTAACATTACTTCATTGGATGACGCTCTGCATGCGGGAGGCGATCTGACCATAGCCGGAGGAGAGCTGACGATCGACTCTTCGGATGACGGGATACATTCGGATTCCAATGTCGTGATCTCGGACGGGACTCTTCTGATCAGTGAGTGCTACGAAGGGATCGAAGCGCTGACGATCGAGATGTCCGGAGGAGATGTCACGATCTGTCCGACCGACGACGGTCTGAATGCCAACGGAGGAAGCGATTCCTTCGGGTTTGGCGGCTTTGGCGGGATGGGCCCCGGAGGACGCGGAAATTTCGACGCGAAAGAGGCAGCGGCGGATAATGCAGAGGAAAGCTCGACGGCAGCTGAAACGAGCTCGGATACGGAAACAAACATAGCAGGAGCTGACGAAAGCGCAGATCGGACGCAGGGAAGACCCGAGAATATGCCGCAGATGCCGGAGGCAGAAGCAGACTCGACGGACAACGCTGACGAACCGGAAGAAGAGACCTGGGTCAAGATCAGCGGCGGGACGCTTACGATCATCAATGAGACTGGAAACGACGCGGACGGGATCGATTCCAACGGAAGCATCTATATTTCCGGAGGAAAAATCTACGTCAGTCTGATCGGGAACGGCTCCAATTCCGCCCTGGACTGCGGAAGCGAGAGCGGGGGAATCTGCGGGATCACGGGAGGTACGGTCATCGCCTGCGGCGCCTCCACTATGGCGGAGAGCTTTGATTCTTCCTCGACCCAGGCATCGTTTATGTATAATGTAAGCGACGGTGTGGACGCTGGTACGCAGGTCAGCATCGAGAATGCCGATGGAGATGTTTTATTCAGCTACGAGGTGCCTTGCAGCTTTACCTCCATGGTCTTCAGCTGCCCGGAGCTTTCGGTCGGAGAGAGCTATCAGGTTGCCATCGGAGACAATGTCGAGACCATCGAGTTAGATGAGATCTCAGCTTCCTTCGGGGATGCAGGGGGGATGTTTGGCGGAAATATGAACCGGGGCGGTATGGGACCCGGATCGAATTTTAAAGGTTTCGGGGGCAGAGGACACAGGGAATCGGCGGAGAGCGGAGTAACCACGGAGTCCCAAACGTCAGAGACGAAGGCAACGGAAACGACTACAGATACTTCTGCGGTAAACGGCGAGAGGCCGGAGTTTGACGGGGAGATGCCGGAGTTTGACGGGGAGATGCCGGAGTTTAATGGAGAAATGCCAGACTTCGGTGAGATGCCCGATTTCGATGGAGAGATGCCTGATTTTGACCGGGAGATGCCGTCTCCGCCGGAGTGGAATGACACGGGCGGAGGAATGGGCGGCCCGGGCGGAAGAGAAGCGTTTACGGAGCAGGCGCAGGAGGACGAGGAGGAAGTGGTCTATGACAGCAGGAAAGCCCTGTCAGAATTTGACAATACGGTCTGGCTCTATGTAGGACTTTCCGCCCTTGTGCTGGTCTGCGGAATTGTATTTGCTAAGATCATGCCGGGGAGATTTTAATTGAGACGTCCGAATGATGGGCAGGGCATAAGTGTTATGCGGCAAAGCCGCATAGGCAATTTGTGCAGTAAGCGGGCTGGAAAGCCAGCTTTCCACACCGCTTATTGCACAAATTCGCCATGGCACTTCGTGCCATGCGACTTATGTCCTGCCCATCATTATATACTGTATTAAATCTCGTATTAAATCCTGTTTAAATATCATATTGCAATACGGGAAGCAAAATTGTAGAATAGTGGGGAATGTCAGGGAGAGGGGCATTCCCCTTTTTGATGCGCGCGATTCCGGTAAGGAGGACGCTTTCAGCGCTCGGCGATCGGCGCAAGTTAGAAACGAATTAAAAATCGTTACCTATACTGGTTAACGATTTTCGTTGCCGATTAAACGGACTCGCAAACGCAATCCCAGTACGTTTGCTTTATCAAAAACGGCAATTAACTGCGTTCGCGTGTATAATACATACGGTTAAAGGAGGAACAGCATGGCTACGCTTTGGGGCGGCCGGTTTACAAAGGAAACGGATCAGCTGGTACAGGAGTTTAACGCTTCGATCTTTTTTGATTTCAGGCTGTACAGGCAGGATATCGAAGGAAGTATGGCGCATGCGAGGATGCTTGCAAAGCAGGGGATCATCACGGAGGACGAACGGGATTCGATCCTTGAGGGACTCCGATTAATCCGGCAGGATATCGAAAGCGGCGTTCTGACTGCTTCGCAGGAATACGAGGATATCCACAGTTTCGTAGAGGCGAATCTGATCAAACGGATCGGAGAGGCAGGAAAAAAGCTGCATACCGGCAGAAGCCGCAACGATCAGGTGGCGCTTGATATGCGGCTCTATATCCGGGAGGTCCTGAAGGAGACGAGTACAGCTGTAACGGAGCTGCTTGCGACCCTGCTTGCGATCGCAAAAGAAAATACGGATGCCTATATGCCAGGCTTTACCCATCTTCAGAAGGCGCAGCCCGTAACTTTAGCCCATCACGTTCTGGCTTATTTTGAGATGTTCAAGCGGGATCACGGACGGCTCTCCGACAATCTGAAGCGGATGAATTACTGTCCGTTAGGGGCGGGAGCCTTAGCCGGTACGACCTACCCTCTGGACCGGGAGTATACGGCAGGGCTGCTTTCGTTTCAGGCTCCGACCGAAAACAGCATGGATTCGGTTTCGGACAGGGATTATCTGATCGAGTATCTTGCGGATGCTTCGATCCTTATGATGCATCTGTCCCGCTTCTGTGAGGAGCTGATTCTCTGGAACAGCAATGAATACGGCTTTATTGAGTTAGATGATTCCTATTCCACCGGCAGCAGCATCATGCCGCAGAAGAAGAATCCCGACATTGCGGAGCTGATCCGCGGGAAATGCGGCCGGGTATACGGGGCGCTTCAATCGCTGCTTGTTACGATGAAGGGGCTTCCCCTTGCGTATAATAAGGATATGCAGGAGGACAAGGAGGTCGCCTTCGATGCCATAGATACGGTTTCGGGCTGTTTAAGGCTCTTTAACGGAATGCTTAAGACGGTGGTCTTTCATAAGCCGGTAATGGAGGAGAGCGCAAAAAAGGGCTTTACGAACGCCACCGATGCCGCGGATTACCTTGTAAATAAGGGTATGGCGTTTCGGGACGCGCATGAGGTGATCGGAAGGGTGGTGCTTTACTGCCTTGAGAAGAAGATCAGTATCGACGAGGTGCCTTTGGAGGAATTGAAAAAAATCTGCCCTCTGTTTTCGGAGGATATCTACGAGGCGATCAGCTTGTCAACCTGTGTTGAGAAGCGGCTGACCAATGGAGCCCCCGGGAAGGCAGCTATTCTGGAAGAAATCAAAAACGGGCAGGAATTCCTGGCTGAAATCGAAAGTCAGGCATAATTTGTTTTTCGGGCCGGACAAAACGTTACTATTCACAGCCTTTTGGGCTGTGATAGTAACGGGTTTTGCCATTAAAAATCGCCTTCGGCGATGGGCAAAACCCATCTCAAGCCATAAGTTGTGGCCCGTAATCGCGCAGCAAGTGCGCGATTCGGCTGTGA